>DASTPU010000178.1:0-13304 GCA_035762105.1 Nocardioidaceae bacterium
GGAGTACGCCTCCCTGTCCAAGGACTGCATCGTCATCGGCGCGATGAACCGGATCGAGATCTGGGACGCCGCGTCGTGGCAGACCTACTCCGACGAGCAGGAGCAGGCCTTCGCCGACCAGAGCGAGGAGGTGCTCCCAGGACTGATGTGACAACCGACGAACACTGAGTCGCCGGGCCCGGCCCACGCCCGCTCTCCCTGCCATCTGGCGCACCTTCCCCGGTGCCAGAGGGCAACTTCCCAGGGACGAGCGGACGGGGACCAGGCCGTGCGAATCCGGGAAAGCACCACCGCCGACGGGGTCGGCGCACACCAGCAGGATTCATTCGAGGGGTCGAAAGCATGAGTCTCACCTTCTCCGGACAGCTGTCCGGGCAGCCCGTCCGGCGGGTCCGTCACGAAGTCAGGGACGGGATGGCGGTCATCGCCTTCTCCGCCGCCGCGTCGTCGGGGCTCGCCGCAGCACTGATGCTCTTCCTCTCGCTGGTCGGCAAGGCGTAGCGACATGAATAGCCCCCGCCACGTCCCGGTCCTCCTCGACCGGGTCGTCGCTCTGGTAACCCCTGCGCTCGACCGCCCCGACCGGGAGTCGACGGTGTTCGTCGACGCCACGCTCGGACTCGGCGGCCACAGCGAGGCGGTCCTCGAGGCCTGCCCCACGGCGCACCTGGTCGGCGTAGACCGTGACACCCACGCCCTCGAGCGCGCGGCGCAGCGGCTCGAGCGGTTCGCCGGCCGGACCTCCTTCGCCCACGCGGTGTACGACGAGATCCCCGACGTGCTCGCCGACCTCGGTCACGAGCACGCCGACGCGATCCTCTTCGACCTCGGCGTCTCCTCGATGCAGCTCGACGTCCGGGAGCGGGGCTTCGCCTACGCCGAGGACGCGCCCCTGGACATGCGGATGAACGACACGACCGGCAGGACCGCCGCCGACGTGCTCAACACCTACTCGGTGGACGGGCTCAGCCGGATCCTCAAGAGGTACGGCGAGGAGCGGTTCGCCCGCCGGATCGCGGAGGCCATCGTCCGGGAGAGGCAGCGCGAGCCGTTCACCCGCTCGGCGAGGCTGGTCGAGCTGATCCGGGACTCGATCCCGGCGCCCGCTCGTCGTACCGGCGGCCACCCGGCCAAGCGCACCTTCCAGGCCCTGCGCATCGAGGTCAACGACGAGCTCTCCGTCCTGGAGCGCGCGATCCCCGCGGCCATCGACTCCATCGGCGTCGGCGGACGCGTCGTGGTGATGTCGTACCACTCGCTCGAGGACCGGCTCGTCAAGCAGGCGTTCGCCGAGCAGACCCGCACCCATGTGCCGCCCGACATGCCGTTCATCCCCGAGGGCCACGAGCCCCCGCTGCGACTCGTCACCCGCGGCGCCGAGAAGGCGTCCGACGACGAGATCGCCCAGAACCCCCGAGCAGCCTCGGTGCGCCTGCGCGCCGTAGAACGTGTCCGTCCCACCACCGGAGCCGCAGCATGACGATCCCACGAGCCGCCTCGCGCCGCTCACCGTTCCGCGGGGGGCCCCGATGAGCACGCCTCTCTTCCAGCCCAAGAACCGGGGGCCGCGCCTCGCCGAGGCGGCGGTCGAGAGAGCCCGCCTCACCGTCGTGCCCCGCCGGGCGACGGTCGCGCCCCGGGTCCCGTTCGTCAGCCTCGTCTCGGTGCTGCTCATCGGCGGGATCGCCGGGCTGCTGCTGTTCAACACCAACATGCAGCAGGCCTCGTTCGTCGCCTCCTCGATGGAGGAGAGGGCGGCGGTGCTCGCCGGCAAGGAGGAGTCGCTGCGCATGCAGCTGCACCGGCTCCGCGACCCCCAGCACGTGGCCGCCCGGGCGAAGCAGCTCGGCATGGTGCCCTCCAGCAGCCCCGCGTTCATCCGCCTCTCCGACGGCAAGGTCCTCGGCCGGCCGGCGGTCGCCGAGCCCGGCAACGGGATCCGCATCGCCCCGCTGCCCCCGGCCAAGCCGCGGCCGGAGCTGGTGATCGCCGAGGTCCCGAGGTCGGTCCTCGCCGCCGCCGCCCGCGACGCCCGCGCCCGGAGCCGGGCCGCCGACCGCCGCGCCCGGGCCGCGGACCGCCGCGACACGGCGGGGGCCTCAGCCGACACCTCACGTGATCGAGGCGCCGCGCAGCGTACAAAGAACAAGGAGAACGGACAGACGGGGGAGAGGACGCCGTGACCCAGCGCGGACGCTCGCTGCGAGGCACCTCGCTCCTGCGCCTGCGCGTCGGCTTCATCCTGATCGCCATGGTGGTCTCGGTGTTCGGGGCCAGGCTCTTCCAGCTCCAGGGGGTCGACGCCAACGCCTACGCCGCCCGGGCGGAGGCAGCCGGGCTCGAGACCGTCACGTTGCCGGCGACCCGCGGCGCGATCCTCGACCGCAACGGCGAGCCGCTCGCCGAGTCCGCCGACGGCCTGATGCTGGTCGCTGACCCGACGCTCACCGCGGACGACGCCCAGGAGATCGCCAAGATCATCGCCCGCCGGCTCGACGTGGACTACTTCGAGGTGCTCGAGCGGCTGCGCAAGCCGGACACCCAGTTCCAGTACCTCGCCCGCCGGGTCCCCGCCGTCGACGCCCGCGCGGTGCTCGCCGTGCTCGACAACAAGGACTACGAGGGCGTCTACTCCCGGCGCGACCCGGTGCGGAACTACCCCGCGGAGGACGTCGCGGCCAACATCCTCGGCTTCATGGGCGCCGACGGCGAACCGCTCCAGGGGTTCGAGCTGATCTTCGACGACCTGCTGTCCGGCAAGGACGGCTCGGCCACCTATGAGACCGGCGCCGGGCAGCGGCTCCCACTCGGCGACAACAACGTCGTCGAGCCGGTGGACGGGCAGGACCTCACCCTGACCATCGACCGCGACGTGCAGTGGTACACCCAGCGCGTCCTGCGCCAGGCGGTCCAGGACTCCCGGGGCGAGTCCGGCGCGGCGGTCGTGCTCGACAGCCGGACGGGCGAGGTGCTCGCGCTCGCGGACCACCCGACCTTCGACGCCAACGAGCCGATGCTCTCCCGCGAGGAGGACCTCGGCATGCGGTCGCTCTTCGACGTCTACGAGCCCGGATCGGTGGAGAAGGTGCTCACCGCGGCCGCGTTGATCGACGCGGGCAAGGTCACCCCGGACACCCGGATCACCGTGCCCTCGCAGCTGCAGCGGCAGGACCGGACGATCGGCGACTACTGGGACCACGGGCGCCTGCGGCTCACGCTGACCGGCGTGATCGCGAAGTCCTCCAACATCGGCACCGTGCTCGCGGCCGACGAGTTCTCGCCCAGGGAGCTGTACACCTACCTCAACCGGTTCGGGCTGGGGGAGAAGACCGGCGTCGGCATCCCCGGCGAGACCCGGGGCCTGCTGCCCTGGTGGGAGTCGTGGTCGCAGATCAACCAGGACACGATCGCGTTCGGGCAGGGCGTCTCGGTCAACGCGCTGCAGATGGCCGCCGCCGTCAACGCGGTCGCCAACGACGGGGTGCTCGTCGAGCCGAGCATCGTGCGGGGCGAGCGGACCACCGCCCAGGGCGAGGTGGTCGGCAGCGCCACGAGCGAGTCCCGTCGCGTGATCAGCAGCCGGGCCGCGCGGCTCACCGCCGAGATGATGGAGGCGGTCACCGACCCCGAGGAGGGCACCGCGCCGGGCGCCGCGATCGAGGGCTACCGCGTCGCGGGCAAGACCGGCACCGCCCAGCGGGTGGGGGAGGAGTGCGGCTGCTACGACGGCACGTTCACGGTGTCGTTCGCGGGCTTCGCGCCGGCCGACGACCCCAGGTTCCTGGTGTACGTCGTCGTGCAGGACCCGAAGAACGGCGGTGGCGGTGGCTCGATCGGCGGCCCGGCGTTCCGCAGGATCATGACCTATCTGCTGCGCAAGTACGCCGTGCCGCCGACCGGCGCCTCTGCACCCGACAGACCGGTCGAGTGGTGAGCGCGGGTACTCTGCCGACGTGCCGGACCAGCCAGACGCGTCGCTCGTGACCGCGACGCGACCCCGTGACCCCCTCCGCACACCCCTCGACTCCCTCCTCGCCTGGCTCGGCGACCGGGTCGTCGAGGTGCGCGGCCACGGCGGCGACCCCTCCCCGGTGACCGTCACCGGTCTCACGCTCAGCTCCGCCCGCGTCCGGCCCGGAGACGTGTACGCCGCCCTCCCCGGGTCGCGCGCGCACGGTGCGACGTACGCCTCGTCGGCCGTCGACGCCGGCGCGGTCGCCGTGCTCACCGACGCCGAGGGCGCAGGCCTGTGCACCGAGCTCGACGTGCCGGTCGTCGTCGTGGACTCGCCGCGGCAGCTGCTGGGCCGCCTCGCCGCCCATCTGTACGGCGACCCCGCGGACGCGCTCCGCCTGGTGGCCGTCACGGGCACCCAGGGCAAGACCACCACCACCCGCCTGGCCGAGGCCGGGCTCCAGGCCTCCGGCGTCGCGGCCGCCGTGGTGGGCACCGTCGGCACCCGCATCGACGGCGTCGACGTCGAGACCACCCTGACCACGCCGGAGGCGCCCGACCTGCACGCGCTGTTCGCGGTCATGCGCGAACGCGGGGTGGAGGGCTGCGCCATGGAGGTCTCCAGCCACGCGCTGGTGATGGGGCGCGTCGACGGCGTGGTCTTCGACGTCGCGGTGTTCACCAATCTCGGCCGTGACCACCTCGACTTCCATGCCGACGTCGAGGAGTACTTCGACGCCAAGGCGAGCCTGTTCACACCGGAGCGGGCGCGGCTCGGCCTGGTCAACGTCGACGACGAGCACGGCCGTCGCCTGCTCGACCGGGCGAAGATCCCGATGCGCACGTTCTCCTCGGCCGGCGCCGACGCGGACTGGACCGCCCGCGACATCGAGATGACGCCGGGCGGGTCGTCGTTCACCATCCGCACGCCGTCGGGGGAGACGTTCGAGGCCGAGGTGCCGCTCGCCGGCGACTTCAACGTCAGCAACGCCCTCGCCGCGATCGCCTCCCTCGGTGAGGCCGGCTTCGACGCCCGCGCCGTCGCCGACGGGATCGCCGCCTCCGCCGGGGTGCCCGGCCGGCTGGAGCGGGTGGACGCCGGCCAGGGCTTCCTCGCCGTCGTCGACTACGCGCACAAGCCGGACGCCGTCACCGCGGCGCTCGGCACGCTGCGTCCGCTGACCAGCGGCCGGCTGGTCGTCGTGATCGGCGCCGGCGGCGACCGCGACCAGGGCAAGCGCCCGGTCATGGGGGAGATCGCGGCCCGCCTCGCCGACGTCGTGGTCGTCACCGACGACAATCCGCGCACCGAGGACCCCGCCACGATCCGCGAGGCCATCATGGCCGGCGCGACGTCCGTGCCCGAGCCCGACCGGGCCGAGATCCACGAGGTGGGCGACCGCCGCGAGGCGATCCGGCTCGCCGTCTCCCTGGCCGGCGCCGGCGACACGGTCGTGGTCGCCGGCAAGGGGCACGAGACCGGCCAGGAGGTCCACGGCACCGTCCACCCGTTCGACGACCGCGTCGTCCTTCTCGAGGAGCTGAGCCGTCGATGATCCCGATGACCCTGCCCGAGATCGCCGCCGTCGTCGGCGGCGAGGTGCACGACGACACCGGCGTGACGGTCACCCGGTCCGCCTTCGTCGACAGCCGGTCACCGGTCGAAGGCGGGCTCTTCGTCGCCTGCCGAGGCGAGCACGTCGACGGCCACGACTTCGCCGACGCCGCGATGGAGGGCGGCGCCGCGGCGGTGCTCGGCACGCGTCCCGTGGGACACCCCGCGGTCGTCGTACCCGACCCGCTCGACGCCGTCGCGAGGCTCGCCCGGCACGTGCTCGCCGGCCTCCCGGACGTCAAGGTGGTCGCGCTCACCGGCTCCCAGGGCAAGACCAGCACCAAGGACCTCCTCAGCCAGGTCCTCGCCACGGCCGGTACGACGGTCGCCACGGCCGGTTCCTTCAACAACGAGCTCGGTCTTCCGCTGACCGTGCTGCGCGCCGACTGGGCCACGGAGTTCCTCGTGCTCGAGATGGGGGCGCGGGGGATCGGCCACCTCGCGGACCTGTGCGAGGTCGCGCGCCCCGACGTCGCCCTGGTGCTGAACGTCGGCAAGGCGCACATCGGCGAGTTCGGCACCCAGGAGGACATCGCCCGGGCCAAGGGCGAGATCGTCGACGCGCTCCCCGAGGACGGCGTCGCCGTGCTCAACGCCGACGACCCGCTCGTCGCGGCGATGGCCTCGCGGACGAGCGCCCGGAAGCTGACCTTCGGAGAGTCCGCCGGCGCCGACGTGCGCGTCACCGACCTCGAGCTCGACGCCCTCGGCCGGCCGCGGTTCGACCTCGTCGCCGGCGGGCAGACCGCCCACGTCGAGATGCAGCTGGTCGGTGAGCACCAGGCCCACAACGCTGCGGCAGCGGCGGCCGTCGCGGTCGCGCTGGGCATGCGGCTCGACGAGGCCGCCGCGGCGCTGTCGCAGGCCACGGCGTCGTCGCGTTGGCGGATGGAGGTCCACGAGCGTGCCGACGGCGTCACGGTCATCAACGACGCCTACAACGCCAACCCCGACTCGATGCGTGCGGCCCTCAAGGCCCTCGCCGCCGTGGGCCGTGGGCGTGGCCCCGGCGCGCGCACGGTCGCCGTGCTCGGCGAGATGCGGGAGCTCGGCGAGTCCAGCCGCGACGAGCACGACGCGATCGGCAGACTGGCCGTGCGCCTCGACATCGGCCAGCTGGTCGTCGTCGGGGAACCGGCCCGCCCGCTGCACCTGGGTGCGTACCTGGAAGGCTCGTGGGGCCACGAGTCGGTGTTCGTGAACGACAACGACGAGGCGCTGGCGTGGTTGCGCGAGCACCTCGAGCCCGGTGACGTGGTGCTGTTCAAGGCCTCCCGCGCCGCCGGCCTGGAGAAGGTGGCCGAGGCGCTGCTGGCCGACGGCGACACGCAGGACGGACAGAAGGAGACGGTTGGATGAGAGCGATCCTCCTGGCGGGGGGCCTGTCTCTCCTCTTCACCCTCCTCGGGACACGGGTGGCGATCCGCGCGCTCGTGGCCAAGGGCTACGGACAGCTGATCCGCGACGACGGCCCGACGACGCACCACACCAAGCGGGGCACGCCGACCATGGGCGGCCTGGTGATGATCCTGTCCGTGGTCGTCGCCTACTTCGTGGCCAAGCTGATCACCCAGGACTGGCCCACGGCGTCCGCGCTGCTGCTGCTCTTCCTCTTCGTGGGGCTCGGCGCGGTGGGGTTCCTCGACGACTACATCAAGATCGCCAAGCAGCGCTCGCTCGGCCTGCGCAGCAAGGCGAAGATGGCCGGCCAGGTCCTCGTGGCCGTGGTCTTCGGCTGGTTCGCGCTGTGGGACGGCCTCGAGGACGAACGCGGCCAGACGCCGGCCTCCCACGCGATCTCGTTCATCCGCGAGTTCCCCGCGCTGACCATGCCCACGATCGTGGCGATCGTCTTCATGATGCTGATGATCGCCGGCGCCAGTAACGGCGTGAACCTCACCGACGGCCTCGACGGGCTGGCCACCGGCGCCTCGACGATGGTCTTCGGCGCCTACACGATCGTGAACATCTGGCAGAACAACCAGAGCTGTTTCATCACCCCCGGCGCCCCCTGTTACGAGGTCCGCGACCCGCTCGACCTCGCCGTCGTCGCGGCCGCCCTGACCGGCGCCTGCTTCGGCTTCCTGTGGTGGAACGCCGCCCCGGCCAAGATCTTCATGGGCGACACCGGCTCGCTCTCCCTCGGCGGCGCCCTCGCCGGCCTCGCCATCCTCACCCGCACCGAGCTGCTGCTGCTGCTCATCGGCGGCCTCTTCGTCCTGATCACCCTCTCGGTGATCCTGCAGGTCGGGTTCTTCAAGGCCACCAAGGGCAAGCGGCTCTTCCGGATGGCGCCGCTGCAGCACCACTTCGAGCTCAAGGGCTGGGCCGAGGTGACGATCGTGATCAGGTTCTGGATCATCTGCGGTCTCTGCGTCGCCGCCGGCCTCGGTGTCTTCTACGGCGAGTGGGTGGCCGGCGTATGAGCACCCCACGACCCGACCTGGACGCGCTCGGCCGCCACGACTCCTGGGCCGGGGCCCGAGTGGTCGTCGCCGGCTTCGGCGTCTCCGGTTTCGCGGCCGCGGACAACCTGACCCACCTCGGTGCCCAGGTGACCGCGCTCGACGAGTCCGCGGAGGGCGACCGTGCCGAGAAGGCCGAGCTGCTGAACATCCTCGGCGCCGACGTCCGTCTCGGTGCGGGGATGACCGCCGTCCTGCCCGAGGACGTGGACCTCGTGGTGACCTCGCCCGGCTGGAAGCCGTCCTCGCCGCTGCTGGCACAGGCACGCGAGCGCGGCATCCCGATCTGGGGCGAGGTCGAGCTGGCCTGGCGGCTGCGCGACCCGCGCCACGCCGCGCCGTGGCTCGCGGTCACCGGCACGAACGGCAAGACCACGACCGTGCAGATGCTCGACTACATCCTCCGCGCACACGGCCTGCGCAGCGTGGCCGCGGGGAACGTCGGCCTGCCGATCGTCGAGGCCGTCATGGACCCCACGCCCTACGACGTGATCGCGGTCGAGCTGTCCAGCTTCCAGCTGCACTACACGTACTCCATGGCCGCCGAGTCGGCCGCCGTCCTGAACGTCGCCGAGGACCACCTCGACTGGTACGACTCCATGGACGACTACGCCGCGGACAAGGGCAGGATCTACGAGCGGGTGCAGCGCGCGTGCGTCTACAACGTCGCCGACCCGGTCACCGAGCAGCTGGTCCGCGAGGCCGAGGTCCAGGAGGGCGCCCGGGCGATCGGGTTCACCCTCGGTACGCCGGACGTCGGCATGCTCGGCCTGGTCGACGACATCCTCGCCGACCGCGCCTTCGTCGACGAGCGGCGCACCAGCGCGGCCGAGCTGTGCACGGTGGCCGACCTCGCCTCCGACGCGCCCCACTTCATCGCGAACGCGCTCGCGGCGGCCGCCCTCGCCCGGGCCCACGGCGTGCCGCCGTCCGCCGTACGCAACGGCCTGCGTGCGTTCGAGCCCGACGGCCACCGGATCGCCGAGGTCGCGGTGGTCGACGACGTCCGCTACGTCGACGACTCCAAGGCCACCAACCCGCACGCCGCGCAGTCCTCGCTGGCCGCCTACGACCCGGTCGTCTGGGTCGCCGGAGGCCTGGCCAAGGGTGCCCACTTCGACGACCTCGTGCAGGCGGTGCGCGGCCGGCTCCGCGGTGTCGTGCTGCTCGGGCAGGACCGCGACGTGATCGCCGCCGCGCTTTCGCGACACGCGCCCGATGTGCCCGTCATCGTCATCGAGGGCGGGGACACTTCTGTCATGGACCGCGTGGTCGGGGCAGCGGCCGGCCTGGCCGAACCTGGCGACACCGTGCTGCTGGCACCGGGCTGCGCATCCATGGACATGTTCGCCAACTACGGCGCGCGAGGCGACGCGTTCGCCGAAGCCGTGCTGAGGCTGCGCGAACGCTAGGGGAGGACGGCCCTCCCCGGTCCCGGAGGGGGCGACGACGGGTAGAAGGGCTGGATGTGACGACCGCGGCAGGGCAGCCACGTCGGCAGAGCGCTGTGGCGGGATGGGTCAGCAACACCCGGCACTCCCTCGGGCACGCGCTCGACCGGCCGTTGACGTCGTACTACCTGCTGCTGGGGTCCTCGGCGCTGCTGCTCACCATCGGCCTGATGATGGTGCTGAGCGCCTCGAGCGTCTACTCGTACAAGGAGTACGGCGGCGACAGCTACTTCATCTTCACCAGGCAGCTCACCTGGGTGGCGCTGGCGCTGCCCGCGGCCTGGATCGCCTCGAAGCTGCCGCACCGGGTGCTGCGGAAGTTCTCCTGGCTCGCCCTCGGCGTCTCCACCGTCCTCCTGGCCCTGACCCAGACCGGCATGGGCAAGGAGGTGAACGGCAACACGAACTGGCTCGCGCTCGGCCCGCTGACCATCCAGCCGTCGGAGTTCGCCAAGCTGGCCATCATCTTGTGGTGCGCGGACATCTACGCCCGCAAGGAGAAGCTGCTCGGCGACTGGAAGCACACGCTGTTCCCGGTGGTGCCCGTCACCGGCCTCATCACGCTCCTGGTGATCCAAGGCGGTGACCTCGGCACCGCGCTGGTCCTGTTCGCGATCGTCCTCGGCATGCTCTGGGTCGTCGGCGCCCCCGCCCGGCTCTTCGGCGGCGCGCTCCTGGTCGTCGGCGCACTCGCGCTGTACCTCGCCAGCACCAGCGAGGAGCGCCTCGAGCGGCTCACGAACTTCGTCGACCCGTTCAAGAACTACGAGGGCGCCGGCTGGCAGGCGGCACACGGCCTGTTCGCGATGTCGAGCGGCGGCTGGTTCGGCAAGGGCATCTCCGCCAGCCAGCAGAAGTGGGGGAGCCTCCCCGAGGCGCACACCGACTTCATCTTCGCGGTGCTCGGCGAGGAGCTCGGCCTGGTCGGCACGCTGCTGGTCCTCGTGCTGTTCCTCACCATCGCGTACGCCGGCATCCGGGTCGCGCTCCGCACCACCGACCCGTTCGTCCGCTACATGGCCGCCGGGATCACCGTGTGGCTCACCGCCCAGATGATGATCAACATCGGCATGGTGCTCGCGCTGCTGCCGGTCATCGGCATCCCGTTACCGCTGGTGTCCTACGGTGGATCCGCACTCCTCCCGTCGCTGGTCGCGCTCGGACTGCTCGTGTCCTTCGCGAGGTCCGAGCCCGGGGCCGCCGAGGCGCTCCGCGCCCGACGCCGCCGCCGGCCCTCGGGAGTCACCGCGGGGGCCCGACAGCACGGACCGACAGCACGAACGAGGAAGTAGAAGCAAGCATGCGCATTCTCCTGGCCGGTGGTGGCACGGCAGGGCACACGTCGCCGCTCCTGGCGACCGCCGACGCCCTGCGTCGGATCGAGCCCGACGTCGAGGTCACCGCCCTCGGCACCCCTCGCGGGCTCGAGGTCCGCGTGGTCCCCGAGGCCGGGTACCCGCTCGAGCTGATCCCGCCGGTGCCGCTGCCGCGCAAGCCCTCGGCCGACCTGCTGCGCGTCCCCGGCCGGCTCAAGGGCGCGGTCTCCGCAGCGCTCGAGGTCGTCGACCGGCTGCGGCCGGACGTCGTCGTCGGCTTCGGCGGCTACGTCTCGGTCCCGGCCTACCTGGCCGCCCGCCGGCGGCACGTCCCCCTCGTGGTCCACGAGGGCAACGCGCTGCCCGGCATCGCCAACAAGCTCGGCGCCCGGCTGACCACCCACGTCGCGACCAGCTTCCCCGGCACGCCGCTGCGCAACGCCGTCTACACCGGCTTCCCGATCCGCCGGATGATCTCCACGCTGGACCGCTCGGCCGCCCGGATCGAGGCCCGGCAGACCTTCGGCCTCGACGTCGGCCGTCCCACACTGCTGGTCACCGGCGGCTCCCAGGGCGCCCGCCGGCTCAACCAGTCGGTCTCCGCGGCCCACCGCGCGCTCGCCGATGCGGGGATCCAGGTGCTGCACGTCGTCGGACCGGCGGGGGAGGCCTCCGTCGAACGGCGTGAGGGCGACCCGCCGTACGTCGTGGTCCCGTACGTCGACCGCATGGACCTCGCCTACGCCGCGGCGGACCTCGTCGTCTGCCGCGCCGGCGCGAGCACGGTCACCGAGACCGCCGCGGTCGGGCTGCCCGCGGTCTTCGTCCCGCTGCCGATCGGCAACGGCGAGCAGGAGCTCAACGCCCGGCCCGTCGTCGACGCCGGCGGCGGCCTGCTCGTGCAGGACGGTGCGTTCACCCCCGAGTGGGTGCAGGCGACCGTGCCTCCGCTGCTCACCGACGAGGGCCGGCTCGGCACGATGTCGTCGGCGGCCGCCGGGCTGATCCCGCGCGACGCCGACGAGAAGCTGGCGCGGATGATCCTGGCGGCGGCCCGATGAGGGTCCCCGTCCCGGACGTGCTGCTGCCCGCCGACCGGCTCGGCCGGGTGCACTTCGTCGGCATCGGCGGCGCCGGCCTGTCCGGCATCGCGCGGATCATGCTGGCCCGCGGCATCGCCGTCAGCGGCAGCGACGCCAAGGAGTCCCGGGCCCTGGAGGCGCTGCGCGCGCTCGGCGCCCGCTGCCACGTCGGCCACGCCGCCGAGCAGGTCCACGACGTCGACACCGTGGTCGTCTCCACCGCCGTGCGCGAGGACAACCCCGAGGTCGTCGAGGCGCAGCGGCAGGGCCTGCGGATCCTCCCGCGCTCCGCCGCGCTGGAGTCGGTGATGCAGGGCCGCCGCGTCGTCGCGGTCGCCGGCACCCACGGCAAGACCACCACCACGTCGCTGCTGACCGTCGCGCTGCAGCACTGCGGTGCCGACCCGTCCTTCGCGATCGGCGGCGAGCTCAACGAGTCCGGGGCCAACGCCCACGACGGCAGCGGCGAGATCTTCGTCGCCGAGGCCGACGAGAGCGACGGCGCCTTCCTGGTCTACTCGCCGTTCGCCGCGGTGGTCACGAACGTCGAGGCCGACCACCTCGACAACTACGGCACCGAGGAGGCCTACGTCGCGGCCTTCTCGCAGTTCCTGGACCGGATCGACCCGGCCGGGTTCCTGGTCGCCTGCGCCGACGACCCGGGGGCGGCCGCCCTCGCCGCCGAGGCCCGGTCGCGCGGTCTCGCCACCGTGGGTGTGGGGGAGTCCGCCGAGGCCGACGTGCGAGCCGACGGCGTGACCTTCGCCGGGTCCACCTCGACCTTCACCGTCGTGGACCGCGGCCGCCGCCTCGGCGAGATCACGCTGCGGATCCCGGGGCGCCACTACGTGCTCGACGCCCTCGGCGCGCTGGCCGCGGGCCTCCGGCTCGGATTCGCCTTCGACGACCTCCGGCGCGGCCTCGAGTCGTTCAGCGGCACCCGACGCCGTATGGAGCTCAAGGGCGAGGTCTCCGGCGTCCGGGTCTACGACAGCTACGCCCACCACCCCAACGAGATCGCCGGCGACCTGCAGGCCGCCCGGTCGCTCGCTGGGGAGGGGCGCGTGGTCGTCGCGTTCCAGCCGCACCTGGTCTCGCGCACCCGCATCTTCGGCCCCCAGATGGGCGAGGCGCTCGGCGCGGCCGACGAGGTCGTGGTGATGGACGTGTACGTCGCCCGCGAGGACCCCGAGCCCGGGGTCAACGGCCAGATGGTCGCCTCCCACGTGCCGCTGCCCGCCACCCAGGTCGTGTTCGAGCCGTCGTGGCAGGCCACGCCCCAGCGGCTCGTCGAACGCGCCCGCCCCGGCGACCTGGTGCTCACCCTCGGCGCGGGGGACGTCACGCTCGTGGGCCCGGAGGTGCTCGAGCTGCTGGCCGAGAGGGCGCAGGGTGGGTCCTAGCGCCCGGACGCAGGAGCC
>DASTPU010000179.1:0-4080 GCA_035762105.1 Nocardioidaceae bacterium
ACGAGTTCAAGCACTTCCACCCCGAGCGCACCTACCTGCCCGGCAAGACGGTGATCGTGCACGAGTACTCCCGCTTCGCCGAGGACGGCGACGAGCCGTACTACCCGATCAACACCGCCGAGGACCGCGAGAAGCTGCTGAGGTACCGCGAGCTCGCGAAGAAGGAGCCGATGGTGCTCTTCGGCGGCCGCCTCGGCACGTACAAGTACCTCGACATGCACATGGCGATCGGGTCGGCGCTGTCGATGTTCGAGAACAAGCTCAAGCCGCACTTCACCTCGGGCGCGGCGCTCGAGAGCGGTGGCGTGGACGAGTG
The DNA here is from genome assembly GCA_035762105.1 of Nocardioidaceae bacterium. Taxonomy (GTDB): domain Bacteria; phylum Actinomycetota; class Actinomycetes; order Propionibacteriales; family Nocardioidaceae; genus Nocardioides_C. The sequence goes on from DASTPU010000179.1 coordinate 317, forward strand.
ACCACCCCCGTCGCGGACCCCCAGCGGGTCCCGGAGGAACCACTGGTAGCGCCCGGGGAGCGAGGCGGGCTGCACCACGTCTTCCACGAGCGCTACCTGCTCAAGCTGCTGGTCCGCAAGGAGCTCGCCGCTCGCTACCAGGGCTCGTTCCTCGGGCTGTTCTGGTCCTACGTCCAGCCCGCCGTGCGGTTCCTGGCGTACTACCTGGTGATCGGGTTCGTCTTCCAGATGGACCGCGGGATGACGAACTTCCCGATCCACATCTTCGCGGGCATGGTGATCGTGCACTACTTCACCGAGACGTTCTCCTCCGGGACGCGCTCGATCGTGAAGAACAAGAAGCTGATCCAGAAGCTGCCGCTGCCGCGCGAGCTGTTCCCGGTGGCCTCGATGCTGGTGTCGCTCTACCACACGTTCCCGCAGATGCTGATCCTGCTCGCGGGCGTCCTGGTCGTGGGTTGGGACCCCACGCCCTACGACTTCGCGGCCGGGCTCCTCGGCTTCCTGACGATCGGCGTGTTCGGCATGGCGCTCGCGCTGATCTTCAGCGCCGCGAACGTGTTCTTCCGCGACTTCCAGGCGATCGTCGCCACGTTCATGATCTTCGTGACCTGGTCCGTGCCGATGATCTACCCCTACGACCGGATCGAGAGGCTCGTCGGCGGCACCGTGTGGGAGCAGGTGTACCTGGCGAACCCGATCGCCAGCGGCGTGATCCTCTTCCAGCAGCTGTTCTGGGTCCCCACGGTGGGCCCGGACGCGGAGTTCCCGGCGGTGGTGCCCGACGACATGATGACCCGAGGTCTGATCATCCTGGCCGTCTGCATCGTCTTCCTCGCCGTCGCGCAGCGGATCTTCACCCGCCTCGAGGGCAAGTTCGCGGAGCGCCTCTGATGAGCACATCGATCGTGGTGGAGAACGTCTCCAAGCGCTTCACGATGCAGTACAACCGCACCATCAAGCAGATCTCGGTCGCGATGCTGCGCAGGCAGAAGCTCAGCGACACCTTCCTCGCCGTCGACGACGTCTCCTTCACCGTGGAGCAGGGCGAGTCGATCGGCCTCATGGGGCTCAACGGCTCGGGCAAGAGCACGCTGCTGAAGCTGGTCTCGGGGGTGATGCGACCCGACGAGGGCACGGTGCTGACCCGGGGCAGGATCGCCGGGCTGATCGCCGCGGGCGCGGGGTTCCACCCGCAGCTCTCCGGACGGGAGAACCTCTTCCTGAACGCCGCGATCCTCGGGATGAGCGAGGCCGAGACCAAGCGGAAGTTCGACCAGATCGTCGACTTCGCCGCGATCGGCAAGTTCCTCGAGACGCCGGTCGGCCACTACTCCTCCGGGATGAGCGCCCGGCTCGGCTTCGCCGTGGCCGCGCACGCCGACTCCGACATCTTCATCGCCGACGAGGCGCTCTCCGTGGGTGACCGACCCTTCAAGCGCAAGTGCATGAGGCGCATGGACGAGATCAAGAAGGAGGGGCGGACGCTGTTCTACGTCAGCCACGCCCCCGGGTCGGTGCGCAAGATGTGCGACCGCGCGCTGGTCCTCGTCGACGGCAGGCTGGGCTTCGACGGCCCCGTCAACGAGGGCATCCACTTCCTCAAGTACGACGACGCGGAAGGGCCCGACCAGGACGAGGACGACCTCGGCGCCGACATCTGACGAATTACAGGTCTGTAGTTAAAGAGAAGGCCGGACGCGGTCCTGTAACGGGTGTGAAACTTGATGCTCCTGTGAATCGGTAACCCACTGGGGGAGCACCCGCGATGCCCGAGAACAAGAGCCGTTTCGTCGTCCTCTGCCAGCAGCTGCTGGCCCTCGGGACGGTGGCTGCGCTGGCCGCGCCCGCCGCCGGCGTGGTCTCCCTCGACATCGTCGGCCCGACCCCCCAGCCGGCCGGTGAGGCGGTGACCGAGGCCCGGGCACCGATGGCGCTGGTGGCCTCGCACCCGGTCGAGCCGGAGGTCACCGAGGTGCCGGTCCGCGGGGTCGAGAAGGCCGGGCCCCAGGCTCTCACAGCCCGTCGCGTCGCGCGGCAGAACGCGAGCACGGAGCTCGCCGCGCTCAGCGCGCCGACCGAGGTGACCGGCTACGCGACCGTGGGTGTCACCTGGAGCCCGCGCGAGCACCTCGGCGAGGACGAGGTCACGGTCTCCGTCCGCAGCCTCGAGGACGGCTCGTGGGGGCAGTGGGAGGAGATCGAGTACCACGACGACCACGGTCCGGACCCGGACAGCGCGGAGGCGCTGGGCGCCCGTCAGGGCACCGACCCGGTCGTGGTCGGTGACGTCGACGAGGTCCAGGTGAAGATCGAGACCGCCGACGGCGAGGTCCCGGCAGGTGCCGAGCTCGCCGTGGTCGACCCGAGGCACACCCCGGCGCCCCTCCTCGCGCTGCCGGCGATCGACACTGCCGACCTGCCGGAGCAGGGCGCGCTCTCGCTGTCGTCCGGCACCGGCGCGACGGACAGCGGCACCGCCGACCCCGGCACCACCGAGCCCACGCCGGATGACGCCGAGCCGGACCCGGACGGCGACGGCGTCCTGACCGGCGCCGTCGGGATCACGCCCAAGCCGCAGATCTTCTCCCGCGCGCAGTGGGGCGCCGACGAGCGGATGCGCAACAAGCGCCAGCTCGCCTACTACGAGGTCCACGCCGGCTTCGTGCACCACACGGTGAACGCCAACAAGTACACCCGGGCGCAGGTGCCCGCCCTGCTGCGCGGCATCTACGCGTACCACACCCAGTCCAAGGGCTGGAGCGACATCGGCTACAACTTCGTCGTCGACCGCTTCGGCCGGATCTGGGAGGGCCGCTACGGCGGCGTCGACCGCCCGGTCGTGGGCGCCCACACGCTCGGCTACAACGAGAACTCCTTCGCGATGTCGGCCCTCGGCAACTTCGACAAGGCCCGGCCCTCGGCGGCGATGCTCGACGCCTACGGCCGCCTTTTCGCCTGGAAGCTGTCGCTCCACGGTGTCGCGGCCTCCTCCGGCAAGGAGTGGGTCGGCAAGAAGTACTTCCCTGCCGTCAACGGCCACCGCGACGCGGGCAGGACGGCGTGCCCGGGCAGGTACCTCTACGCCCAGGTCCCGCAGATCCGCACGCTCGCCGCCTCCTACCAGGCGCCGTTCACGACACGCACCAGGTCGACCAACCTGGCCGGGTCCCCGTGGCCCGACCTCGTGGTCCGCGACCGGGAGACGAAGCGGGCGTACGTCGTACGCACCGGTGGCCAGACCAACTTCCAGCGCGGGGTGCGCGCCGCCACCGGCTGGTCCGGCATGGACCTCGTCGCGGCGTCACGGGACCTCACCGGTGACGGCATCCCCGACGTCGTGGCCCGCAACGGTGCCACGAAGCTGTCCGCGGTCTACCCGGGCACTCCGCAGGCGGGGCTCGGCCTGCCCGGCGCCACGACCGACCGGTTCGCCGACGCCGACCAGCTCGTCGCCGCGATGGACATGACCGGGGACGGCAACGCCGACCTCGTGGCCCGGGTCGCGGGCACCTCGAACCTGTGGGTGCACCCCGGCGACGGCAACGGCGGCTTCCGCCAGCGCGAGCTGCTCTCCGACCAGTGGGGCGGCTACGACCTGACCGCCGGCGTCGGCGACCTCGACGGCGACGGCCGCAACGACCTCGTCGCCCGGGCCGGACGCACCCTGTACCTCGTGCCCGGCGCCGGCCGCGGTCTCGGCGCGCCCGTCGCCATCCCCGGTGACTGGAGCCAGTACAGCAACATCTCCGGCGCCGGCGACC
>DASTPU010000180.1:0-3398 GCA_035762105.1 Nocardioidaceae bacterium
GGCCGACATGGCGGCCTTCCTCAACGGCTACGACATGACCGGCAGCCATCTGACGTACCAGCAGGTCTTCCACCGGGAGACCTCCCTGACCCGGTGGGCCGGTGGGTTGGCGAACTACGGTGCCTCGTTCAGCTACTTCGCATACCTGTGGGAGCAGGCCGGTGGGAACGGCGACGGCACCTTGGAGCCAGAGCAGGAGTACGACGAAGCAGGCGGTGACCTGCTCATCAAGCTCATCTTCGCCGAGCCGGCCGACGGCATGGAGGGCGTCCAGAACGCCATCGACGACTACAACGCCCAGACCGGCAGCACTCTCCGGTCGGCGGAGGAGCTGTTCAAGGACTGGGTCGTGACGATGTACCTCGACGACGAGGACTCGTCCCTGTGGGACCTCGAGAACTTCGACCTCGGGGCGGCCTCCAACAACTGGACCATCGACATCGCCAACAGCGTGTTCTGGGACGACAGGGGCAGCTACATCGGCGCGCTTCCCGAGGCCCGCTCCAGCCGTCTCAAGAACCGCCCTGACACCACGGCCCTGCCCTTCGGTGTCTCCTACGAGAAGTTCCGGAACCCCGGACCTGAGGTCCGCATCGACTTCGACGGAGAAGCGACGACGCGGGTCGCCCCTTTGGACGGCGACACGCACTGGTGGGGTGGCTACGCCAGCCAGTCCGACCACATCCTCGCCGTCGACACCGAGGTCTCCGGTGGTGAGACGGTGACGTTCACCAACTGGCACTTCATCGAGGAGGGCTGGGACTACGGGTTCGTCGAGGCGCTGGTGGACGGCGAGTGGAAGACCCTGCCGGTCACCCTTGAGGGCACGGACACGGTGGTGTCCAGCGACGAGAACCCGCACGACAACAACGAGGAGGGGAACGGGATCACCGGGACCTCCGGAGGCGAGTACTTCGTCGACGACCCGGAGTACCTGACCTACCAGGTCACCCTCCCCGCAGGGGCGGAGGATCTGCGGTTCCGCTACTCCACCGACGCCGCCTACCTCGACACCGGCTGGTTCATCGACCAGGTGTGGATCGACGGGGCGGAGGCGGCGGTCTCCCCCGAGGGTGACGGATGGACTGACACCAACGGCACGCAGTACAACAACTGGGCGGTCCAGGTGATCTCCCGCTGCGACCTGACCCCGGGTGTCGACACGGTCGGCGAGGTCACCGACGGCGCGGGCAACTACGTCTACCGGTTCGACAGCGACGAGAGCGGTGACATCACCGTCGAGTCCTTGAGCACCCTGTGTGCCAACGGGAAGCAGGGCGACTTCGTGCTGGCGATCTCGAACCTGCCGACCGGAGACCTCACGGTGCTCGACGCGGACTACGAGTACGCCGTGACGAACACGGGGGCGAGGTCCTCCGGGCGAGGCACGAGGTAGGGGAAGCAGGACCACTCGGTCGCGCCGACGGCGCGACGAGTGGGTGACGGGGGCCGGGTGTTCGCACACCCGGCCCCCGTTCGCTTGGCGGCCGTCGATCGAGCGGCGACACGCCGCAGAAGGCGCCGCGAAGGTGACGGGTCGGCGGGACGGGGGTGGGAAATAGGGCACGCCGGGCTTGTTGAAATCGGCGATCCAGGTCACTGTTTCGGTGCCGTCCCAAGAGGGAAGGGTCGCGTTCGCGTCCTGTGAGCCAGACCTCTAGACTCTTCCGTCGTGACCACTTAGTGAAGGTTTTCACTAAGTCACTAGCGGACTCAATGACGAGCGAGATCGAGGCGACACGATGACCCGGACCACCGCGGACGAGCGGCAGGCCGACGTCATCGTCGTCGGCGCCGGTCCCGCCGGTTCGAGCACCGCCTACCACCTCGCCAACGCCGGCGCCGACGTGCTGCTCCTGGAGAAGGCCGCGTTCCCGCGCGACAAGATCTGCGGCGACGGCCTCACCCCGCGTGCGGTGAGGCAGCTGGTCAACATGGGCTTCGACCTCGACGCGCCCGGCTGGCAGAGGAACAACGGCCTGCGGATCGTCGGCGCGGGCCACCGCCTCGAGCTCCCGTGGCCCGAGCTCGCCAGCTTTCCGCCGTACGGCATGGTCCGCACCCGGATGGACCTCGACGAGATCCTCGCCCGGCACGCCGAGAAGGCCGGCGCCCGACTCCAGGAGCGCACCGCCGTCTCCGGCCCGCTGATCGACCAGCGCACCGGCCGCGTCGTCGGCGTGACCGCCAAGCCGGTCGACGACCGCGGCCGCCGCACCGGCGACGAGGTCACCTACCGCGCCCCGATCGTGGTCGCCGCCGACGGCGTCTCGTCCCGGATCGCGGTCTCCCTGGGGCTCGAGCGCCGCGAGAACCGTCCGATGGCGGTCGCCGTCCGCGCCTACTACGAGACCCCGCGTCACGAGGACCCGTGGATGGAGTCCTGGCTCGAGCTGTGGGACGGCACGCCCGGGCGCAGCAACCTGCTTCCCGGCTACGGCTGGATCTTCGGCGTCGGGGACGGCACCGCGAACGTCGGCCTCGGCATCCTGAACACCTCCAAGGCGTTCCAGAACGTCGACTACAAGGAGATCCTCCGCACCTGGCTGTCGAACACGCCGGCCGAGTGGGGGTTCCGCGACGAGAACATGGTCGGCAGGATCGGCTCCGCCGCGCTGCCCATGGGCTTCAACCGCAAGCCGCACTACACCCGCGGCGTCATGCTCGTCGGTGACTCCGGCGGCATGGTCAACCCGTTCAACGGAGAGGGCATCGACTACGCCCTCGAGTCCGGCGAGATGGCCGCGCACACGATCCTGCAGGCGATAGCCCGGCCCGACGACGCCGGTCGCGAGCGCGTCCTCCAGGGGTACGCCGCGGCGCTCGACGCGGCCTACGGCGGGTACTTCACCCTCGGCCGGGCCTTCGCGAAGATGATCGGCAACCCCACCTTCATGAAGCAGGCCACGAAGTACGGCCTGCCGCGCGAGACGCTCATGAAGTTCATGCTCAAGCTCATGGCGAACCTCACCGACCCGCGCGGCGGCGACGTCTCCGACCGGATCATCAACGGCTTGAGCAAGGTCGCCCCCGCGGCCTGACCTCGCACAGCACAGCCAGCACAGACAGACAGACCAGGACGACGAAGAGACAGGAGGGCACGAGCGGTGGAGATCTACACACCAGTCCTCGCGCTCGGGTTGCTCGCGGCAGGGTTCGCGGTGTTCTCGGTGATCATGAGCGCCGTCATCGGGCCGAAGCGCTACAACCGTGCGAAGCTCGACTCCTACGAGTGCGGCATCCAGCCGACACCGCAGCCCGTCGGCGGCGGCCACTTCCCGGTGAAGTACTACATCACCGCGATGCTCTTCATCATCTTCGACATCGAGATCGTCTTCCTCTACCCGTGGGCGGTCGCGTTCGACAACATGGCGCTGTTCGGCCTGATCGAGATGGGC
>DASTPU010000181.1:0-12542 GCA_035762105.1 Nocardioidaceae bacterium
GCGCCCATCTGGGTGCGAACCAGCTCCTCGAGCTGCTCCCGCTCCCCCGCCGCGACCTCGAACACGAGCTCGTCGTGCACCTGGAGCAGCATCCGCGAGCGCATGCCGGTGTCCTTCAACGCGCGGTCGACGTTGAGCATCGCGACCTTGATGATGTCCGCGGCCGAGCCCTGGATCGGTGCATTGAGCGCCATCCGCTCGGCCATCTCACGGCGCTGCCGGTTGTCGCTGGTCAGGTCGGGGAGGTAACGGCGGCGGCCCATGATCGTCTCGGTGAACCCGCACCGCCGGGCCTCGTCGACGATCCCGGCGAGGTAGTCGCGCACGCCGCCGAAGGTCTCGAAGTACTCGTCCATCAGTCCGCGCGCCTCGGCGGGCTCGATGCCGAGCTGCTGCGAGAGGCCGTAGGCGGACAGGCCGTAGGCGAGGCCGTAGTTCATCGCCTTGATCTTGGCGCGCATCTCCGGCGTGACCGCGGAGGCGTCGACGTCGAAGACCCTGGCCGCGGTGACCGAGTGGAAGTCGCGCCCTGAGCGGAACGCCTCGATCAGCAGGGCGTCCTCGGACAGGTGCGCCATGATCCGCATCTCGATCTGGCTGTAGTCGGCCGTCATCAGCGACTCGAAGCCCTCGCCCACCACGAACGCCTCGCGGATCCGGCGGCCCTCCTCGGTGCGGACCGGGATGTTCTGCAGGTTCGGGTCGGTGCTGGAGAGCCGGCCGGTCGCCGCGATCATCTGGTTGAAGGTGGTGTGGATCCGGCCGTCGGGCTGGACCGTCTTGAGCAGCCCCTCCACCGTCTGCCGCAGCCTGGACACGTCGCGGTGGCGCAGCAGCGCCAGCAGGAACGGGTGCTCGGTCTTGACGTACAGCTGCTGCAGCGCGTCGGCGTCGGTGGTGTAGCCGGTCTTGGTGCGCTTGGTCTTCGGCATGTTCAGCTCGTCGAAGAGGACCACCTGCAGCTGCTTGGGCGAGCCGAGGTTGATCTCCTTGCCGATGACGTCGAAGGCCTCGTCGGCGGCCTTCTTCACCTCGCCGGCGAAGTGCGCCTCGAGCCCCTCGAGCTGCTCCACGTCGACCGCGACACCGGTCCGCTCGAGCTCGGCGAGGACGTAGACCAGCGGCAGCTCGACGTCGGCGAGCAGCCGGGTGCCGCCGCGCTCCTCCAGCTCGTCGTCGAGCGCGGCCGCGAGGTCGAGCACCGCGCGCGCCTGCAGCATCGAGATGTCCCCGGAGGAGTCCTCCGCGATGCTGTCGAAGCTGAGCTGTCCGTCGTCGACGGACTCCTGCCGCAGCTCGCGCTTGAGGTAGCGCAGGGTCAGGTCGGCGAGGTCGTACGAGCGCTGGTCGGGACGGGCGAGGTACGCCGACAGGGCGGTGTCGCGCTCCAGCCCGCGCAGCTCCCAGCCGCGCGCGGCCATGGCCAGCATCGGGCCCTTGGCGTCGTGCAGGACCTTCGGGTACGACGGATCGGCCAGCCAGGCCGCCAGGGCCGCGTCGTCCTCGGGGCTGACCTGCTCCACGTCGACCCAGGCCGCGGAGTCGTCGGAGGCGGCGAGCGCGATCGAGAACACGTCACCCGCGCCGGCCCGCCACGTGCCCTGCACGTGCACCCCGACGCGGGCACCGGCCTTGGAGGCGTGCTTCCCCAGCCAGCCGGTCACCTCCCCGGACCCGAGCCGTACGCCGTTGACCTCGAAGCCCTCCTCCTCGATCTCCTCCTCGGACTCGAGGGTGGCGAACAGCCGGTCGCGCAGCACCCGGAACTCCAGGCTGTCGAACAGCTTGTGGACCTCCTGGCGGTCCCACGGCTGGGCGACCAGGTCGGTCGGGGTCGCGGTGAGCGGGAGGTCGCACACCAGCGCGTTGAGCCGGCGGTTGCGGATCACGTCGCCGAGGTGCTCGCGAAACGAGTCGCCGGCCTTGCCCTTGATCTGGTCGGCGTGGGCGATGACGTTCTCGAGCCCGTCGTACTGGTTGATCCACTTGGCCGCGGTCTTGGGACCGACGCCCGGCACACCGGGCAGGTTGTCTGAGGTCTCCCCCACCAGCGCGGCGATCTCGGGGTAGCGGCCGGGCTCGACGCCGTACTTCTCCTGGACCGCCTCCGGCGTCATCCGGGCGAGGTCGGAGACGCCCTTGCGCGGGTAGAGCACCGTGCACGAGTCGCCGACGAGCTGCAGCGTGTCGCGGTCGCCGGTGCAGATCAGCACGTCGAAGCCCTGGGCGACCGCCTGCGTGGCGAGCGTCGCGATGACGTCGTCCGCCTCGTAGCCGTCCATCTCGATGGCAGGGATCCGCAGCGCCGCGAGGACCTCCTTGATCAGCGAGACCTGGCCCTTGAACTCGTCGGGCGACTTGGAGCGGTTCGCCTTGTAGTCGGAGTACTCCGCCTGGCGGAAGGTGTCGCGCGAGACGTCGAAGGCCACCGCGACGTGGGTCGGCCGCTCGTCCCGCAGCACGTTGATGAGCATCGAGGTGAAGCCGTACACCGCGTTCGTCGACTGACCCGTGGTGGTGGAGAAGTTCTCGACCGGGAGCGCGAAGAACGCGCGGTACGCGAGCGAGTGCCCGTCGAGGAGGAGGAGACGCGGGGGCTGACCGTTGGCGGAGGACTGGTTCGACACGCCCCTGACCTTAGCCCGCCCTCCCCCCGATATCGGCACGCCAGGGGTGGCCCACAGGTCACGCCGTGGACACCGATACCGGAGGAGGCGGAGGGGAAGGACAGAATGTCCGCATGGACCAGATGACGCCACCCGCGACGGACACCCCCGAGCACGCGGAGTTCCTGCGCCAGTTCCCGATGGGCGACCTCAACGAGAAGATGGGCGTGACGCTCCTCGAGGTCTCCCCCGAACGTGTCGTCGGCACGATGCCGGTCAAGGGCAACACCCAGCCCTACGGCCTGCTGCACGGTGGCGCGTCCGTCGTACTCGCAGAGAGCCTCGGCTCGGTCGGCTCGGCGATGCACGCCTACCCCGACCGGCAGGCCGTGGGCGTCGACATCAACGCCACCCACCACCGCTCCGCGCGTGACGGCGTGGTGACCGGCACGGCGACGGCCGTGCACCTGGGACGCACCTCGGCGTGCTACGAGGTGATCATCACCGACGAGCAGGGTCGCCGCCTGTGCACCTCGCGCATCACCTGCGCGCTCGTGCCGGCCAAGAAGGACGACTGAGGGGTCACTCCTTGGTCTGCGCCCGGCGCTGGAGACGGCGCTGGGCGAGGACCTGGCCCACGCTGCGGTGGTTGCGGCTGTTCACCATCGCGCCGGCGGGCGGCTCGACGGGCATCTTCGAGCGCAGCGCCTGGATCGTGGCACCGCGAACGGTGGCGATCTGGCTCAGGCCGAGACGCGCCATGAAGCGGTTCGCGTCGCGGGAGTGCACCGAGGCCGCGGCGATCAGGTGGTTGGTGTCCTTCTCCTCCGCCCACGAGACGGCGGCCTCCATCAGCGCCTTGCCCACCCCGTGGCGGCGGTAGCCGCCGAGGACGTGCAGGTGCGTGACGTGGATCGCGGTCTCGGTGTGGATCGGCGAGATCCCGGCGCGGAGAAGGTGCGCCGCGCCGACCAGCTTGTCCTCGTAGATGCCGACCAGCAGCCGCTCGTCGGGGTCGGCCACGATCCGGGCAAGCGCGTTGGCCGCCTCGGCCTCGGCCGCCGCGTAGGAGCGCTCGGCGCCGGTACGTCGGAAGTCGCCCCACACCTCGAGCAACGCGGACGCGTCCTCGGGGCCGGCGTCACGGACGTGCACCGGGTTGCGGGACACAGGACCCCCTCTGCCTTGAAACATTCTGATGACAACAGCGCGAATGGCCCCGCACACGGTCCCCGTATCCCGAGCGAAGCGAACGAGGTGAGAGATTACGCCTAGAAGTCCGGATTCGGTAGAGGAGGCAGGGTGTTCCCAGGGCTCGGCACGCTGGTCAACATCGTCACTGTGCTCATCGGCACAGTGATCGGTGTACTCGTGGGACACCGACTGACCCAGCGGACCCGAGACGTGGTCACCGACGGTCTCGGTCTGGTCACCCTCCTGATCGCCGCGGCGTCCGCGGCGAGCATCGGCGACGCGGCCTGGTCGGAGGCGGTCGGGAACAGCGCGCCGATGCTGATCGTCCTGGGCTCCCTCCTGCTCGGCGGCATCGCCGGGTCGATCCTGCGCATCGAGGACCGGCTCGAGGGCTTCGGGTCCTGGTTGCAGAACCGGCTGCACGCACGACACGGCGGTCGTGAGGAGAGCGCCGACCGCCAGCGCTTCATCGAGGGGTTCGTGTCCAGCTCGCTGGTGTTCTGCGTCGGGCCGCTCACCGTGCTCGGCTCGCTCAACGACGGTCTCGGCAACGGACCGGACCAGCTGTTCCTCAAGGCAGCGCTCGACGGCTTCGCGGCCATCGCCTTCGCGGCGTCCCTCGGCTGGGGAGTCGCGTTCAGCGCGGTCGCGATCCTGGTCGTCCAGGGTTCGCTGACCCTGCTCGGCGCCCTGCTCGGCGACATCCTTCCCGACCCGCACCTGGCAGCCCTCACCACCACCGGCGGGCTGATGCTCGTCGGCGTCGCGCTCCGCCTGCTGCGCCTCAAGCAGCTGCCCGTCGGCGACCTCCTGCCGGCGCTGCTGGTGGCTCCGGCGCTCACCGCGCTGGTCATCGCCTTTCGCTGACAACACCCCCCGCATCCGTCGTACTTGCCGAAACCAAGCGAAACGCCGTTGCAGCATTGTTGCCAGGTATGTCTGCCGCGGACCCGCGCCTGGCTCTAGGGTGAATCTCTGACGCGGCCTGGGGGGACCGGCAGGGCACTGTGGTGCCTGTCACACAGGTCGCTATAGTCCCGCCCCAGACATTGTGAAGAAGCGACGGGAGATTCCGTGCGAGTGCGTCATAGCAGCGTCGTCACGCTTCTCTTGATGACGGTGTTCGCCGTGTTTGCGGTGACCGGCAGCGCGCAGGCGGCGACCCCGCCGGCCGCGGCGGTCACCACCAACGCCGACGACAACACCATCAGCATCAAGGGCAAGCTGGTCGACACCCGCGAAGAGCCACCTGCCCCGGTCGAGGGGGTGAAGATCTCCGTCGAGGACGACGCCGGCGAGCCGGTGGGGGAAGCGACGTCTGACGCCAAGGGCGAGTTCAGCATCCCGCTCGGCGAGGACATCGACGTCGTCGGAGAGACCTACACGATCAAGCTCGACGAGGAGACGCTGCCCGAGGGCACCGAGCTCCGTAACCCCGAGCAGGTCGAGCTCAAGCGGCAGGTGAAGATCTCCGCGGACATCTCGGTCACCTTCCCGATCGGTGAAGGCACCGCCGGCACGGGCCTGTGGGTCCGCGCCCTGCAGCTCGCGGTCGGCGGCCTGGTGTTCTCGCTGCTGCTCGCGATGGCGGCGCTCGGCCTCTCGATGATCTTCGGTACGACGGGCCTCACGAACTTCGCCCACGGCGAGCTGATCACCTTCGGCGCGATCATGGCCTACGCCATCGACCAGCTCCCGGGCAACATCGTCGTCGGCGGCGCCAACGTCACGATGGCCACCGCCATCGCGTTCGCGATGGTGATGTCCACGCTGTTCGGCTGGGGGCAGGACAAGATCCTCTGGAAGCCCCTGCGCCGCCGCGGCACCGGCCTGATCGCCGCGATGATCGTGAGCATCGGTCTCTCGATCTTCCTGCGGAACCTCTTCCAGTACTTCGCCGGTGCGGGCAACCACAACTACTCGCAGTGGACGAGCCCGAGCCCGTGGGAGATCGGCCCGGTCCTGATCACCCCGAAGGACGTCGGCGTGATCGCCTTCGCGGCGGTCGTGCTGACCGTCGTCACCCTGGCGATCCAGAAGACCCGGCTGGGCAAGGCCACCCGCGCGGTGGCGGACAACCCGGCCCTCGCCGCCTCGTCCGGCATCAACGTGGACCGGGTCATCTCCGTGGTGTGGGCGGTCGGCGCGGGCCTCGCGGGCCTCTCGGGCGTCCTGCTCGGCATGACCCAGGGCTTCGACTACCAGGTCGGCTTCAAGATCCTGCTGCTGGTGTTCGCCGCGGTCGTCCTGGGCGGTCTCGGCACGGTCTGGGGAGCGCTCCTCGGCTCCTTCATCATCGGGATCTTCATCGAGGTCTCCACGCTGTTCGTCCCCGCCGAGCTCAAGTTCGTCGGCGCGCTCGTGGTGCTGATCCTCGCGCTCCTCTTCCGTCCCCAGGGCCTGCTCGGTCGCGCCGAGCGCGTCGGATAAGGCCAGGAGAAACTCATGGACCTCTTGAACCTCCTGCAAGGGTCGCTGCAGCAGGCGTTCGGCCCCACGGCCGTCGTGTACGCCCTCGCCGCCATCGGCCTGAACGTCAACTTCGGCTACACCGGCCTCCTGAACTTCGGCCAGGCCGGGTTCATGGCGATCGGTGGCTACACGATGGCCGCGTTCGTCGCCACGTGGGGACTGCCCTTCTGGCTGGGCATCGTCGCCGGCCTGTTCTTCACGGTGGTGCTGGCGATCCTGCTCGGTATCCCCACCCTGCGCCTGCGCGCCGACTACCTGGCGATCGTGACCATCGCGGCCGCGGAGATCATCCGGCAGACGCTCGGATCGGTGACCCTGCTGAAGTGGTTCGGCGGCCAGGACGGCCTGATCAACTTCCAGCAGTCCTTCGTCGCGATGAACCCGTTCGACTCCCGGATCAACCTGGGGATCGTGGCGTGGCGGCCGTTCGACTTCTGGCTGCTGTTCAGCGGCTGGATCATCGTGGCGATCGGCTGCGTGATCGTCTTCCTGCTCATGCGCAGCCCGTGGGGCCGCGTGCTCAAGGGCATCCGTGAGGACGAGGACGCTGTGCGCAGCCTCGGCAAGAACGTCTACGCCTACAAGATGCAGTCGCTGATCATCGGTGGCCTGTTCGGTGCGATCGCGGGCTTCTACGTCGCGCTCCAGCACACCAACATGAACCCGACCTGGGTCGCCACCGACACGACGTTCTTCGCCTACACGGTGCTGCTCCTCGGCGGCGCCGCCCGCGTGCTCGGCCCCGTCGTCGGGTCGATCGTCTTCTGGTTCCTGATCACGTTCCTGGACCTCGTCTTCGGAGAGCTCACCAGCGGCGCGAACCCGGTCATGCCGGAATGGCTGATGACCAACCAGCAGGCCAGCCTCATGCGACTGATCGTCATGGGCCTCGCGCTGATGCTGCTGATGATCTACCGACCACAGGGAATCTTCGGAGACCGAAGGGAGCTGGCGATCGATGCCCGCTGAGACCACCGAGCCCGTCGCCGGCGGTGGCGAGTACGTCGACCGCGGAGCCGCGGAGGCCGCACGCAAGGCGCTCGAGGGCGTCGCTCACGAGCCCGGCGCCAAGAAGCCGGACCCGATCGTCGTGGCCGACGAGGTGTCCCGCCTCTTCGGCGGCCTCAAGGCCGTCGACGTCAACCACGTCGAGATCCAGCGCGGCGCCATCACGGCCCTCATCGGACCGAACGGCGCCGGCAAGACCACGTTCTTCAACCTGCTGACCGGCTTCGACAAGCCCGACACCGGCACGTGGACGTTCAACGGCAAGAGCCTCGCCGGGATGCCCGCCTACCGGGTCGCCCGTCTCGGCATGGTGCGCACCTTCCAGCTCACCAAGGTGCTCGCGAAGCTGAGCGTCATCGAGAACATGCGCATCGGCGCCACGGGCCAGAGCGGCGAGAGCCTGCTCCGGTCGATGTTCCCGTTCTTCTGGCGTGCCCAGGAGAACGCCAACACCGAGCGGGCCGACCGGCTGCTGCAGCGCTTCAAGCTCGACACCAAGCGTGAGGACTTCGCCGGCTCCCTCTCGGGCGGCCAGCGCAAGCTGCTGGAGATGGCCCGCGCCCTCATGGTGGAGCCTGAGCTGGTCATGCTGGACGAGCCGATGGCCGGTGTGAACCCGGCCCTCAAGCAGTCCCTGCTCGGCCACGTGAAGTCGCTGCGTGAGGACGGCATGACCGTGCTCTTCGTCGAGCACGACATGGACATGGTGCGCGACATCTCCGACTGGGTCATCGTGATGGCGCAGGGCCAGGTGATCGCCGAGGGCCCGCCGGACGCGGTCATGTCGGACCAGCGTGTGATCGACGCCTACCTCGGGTCCCACCACGACCAGGTCCTCGACTTCGAGGAGGAAGAGCGGATCCTCCAAGAGGCACAGGCGCTGCACGAGCACAAGGAGGAGGAGACCCCATGAGCACGGTCGAGGGAGACAAGGCGGCCCGCGAGGCGCACCTCAAGGCCGCCGAGGGAGCGGTGCTGCGCGCCGACAACCTCATCGCCGGGTACCTCCCCGGCGTCAACATCCTCAACGGCGCCGACCTGTACTGCCAGAAGAACGAGCTGGTCGGCATCATCGGCCCCAACGGCGCCGGCAAGTCGACGCTGCTCAAGGCGCTCTTCGGCCTGGTGAAGATCAACTCCGGCACGGTGGTGCTCAACGGTGAGGAGATCACCAACCAGCGCGCCGACACCCTGGTCACCAAGGGCATCGGGTTCGTCCCGCAGTCGAACAACGTGTTCCCCTCGCTCACCATCCAGGAGAACCTGGAGATGGGCGTCTACCAGCGGCCGAAGTCGTTCAAGAAGCAGTTCGAGTTCGTCGGCGAGCTGTTCCCCGCGCTCTACGACCGCCGCGCCCAGCGGGCCGGGTCGCTGTCGGGCGGTGAGCGGCAGATGGTCGCCATGGGGCGCGCCCTGATGATGCAGCCCTCGGTGCTGCTGCTCGACGAGCCCTCCGCGGGCCTCTCCCCCGTCCTCCAGGACGAGGTGTTCGTGCAGACCCGCCGGATCAACCGGGCCGGCGTCTCGGTGATCATGGTGGAGCAGAACGCCCGTCGCTGCCTCCAGATCGCCGACCGCGGCTACGTGCTCGACCAGGGCCGCAACGCGTACACCGCGTCGGGCAAGGACCTCATCAACGACCCCAAGGTCATCGAGCTCTACCTCGGCACGCTCGCCAAGGCATAGTCCCCGCGGCGGGCTGCGGTCCGCCGTACCACCTGGGCGCGACGAAGGGCCCCGGCCACCCGGCCGGGGCCCTTCGCCGTCCCGGCGTCCGGGCGGACCGCTCGACGTGCAGCTCGCCCCTTCCCACAGCCGGGATCCGGCTCGGAGCCAGGAGCTGCCCGTTCTCCGGTCCCCCGGCGCGGCGGGGTGACCCGGTACCGCCCGCCGCCGGAGAAGGTCCGGGACACGGGGAAAGGCCCCGACCTGCGGGTCGGGGCCTTTCCGTGGTGGTGCTGGGATCAGATCACGCCGGTGATGTAGTCGACGTTCTCGTAGGTGTTGTCCTTCTTGTACTCGAAGATGCCGATGGTGGCCTTGGTCGGGCTACCGGTCTCGCCGAGGTCGACCGGGCCGGAGACGCCCTGGTAGTCGATGTCCTCGCCGTCCTTGATCAGCTGCAGGCACTCCTCGTACGACGAGCACTCGGTGCCCTCCGCGGAGACCTCGATGATCTTCGGGCCGAACGCCTCTGCGGCGTCGGACTGGGCGGCCTCGACCGCGAGCGCGGTGAGGATGGTGGCGTCGTAGGACTCCGGGCCGTAGGTGAACTCGGTGAGCTTCGGGTTCGCCTGGAGCATCCGCTGGCGGAAGTCGTCGGTCAGCTCAGCACCGGGGTACGTCGCACGGACACCCTCGAGGGTGCCGGGCGGGAAGTCGCCGGAGTAGTCGGCGGTGTTGCCGTCGACGAAGTAGACCTGGACGTCCTTCGGGCCGATGCCCTTCGCGATCATCTGCGGGATGATCTTGGTGGTCTCGTTGAACGCGATCAGCACGACGGCGTCGGGCTTGGCCGCCGCGACCTCGTTGATCTCGGCGGTGTAGTTGGTCGCGTCCGCGGAGTACAGGATCTTCGCGGCCACGGTCGCGCCGCCGCCCTTGAGGCCCTGCTCGGTCTGGTTCGCGAGCAGCTCGCCGTAGGAGTCCTGGCGGGCCAGGATGGCGACGTTGGTGAAGCCGTCCTCGATCACGAGGTTCGACAGCACGGCGCCCTGGAGGACGTCGGACGGGGCGGTACGGAAGTACAGCTCGTTCGGGTCGGTCTCGGGGTCGTCGAACGACGGCGAGGTGTTCGCCGGCGAGAACTGCGCGACGCCCGCGTCGGTGATCTTGTTGATCACCGAGAGCGAAACACCCGAGGCGGCCGCACCGACGACGACGTCGGCTTCCGCGGCGAGGAGCTTGTCGACCTGGGCGCCGGCGATGTCGGGGGTTCCGTCGCCGGAGTCGGCCTTGGTCTGGGCGACGTCCTTGCCCAGCACGCCGCCGGCGGCGTTGATGTCCTCGATCGCCGCGTCCACGCCCGCGAACTCCGGCGGGCCGAGGAACGCGAGGTCACCGGTCTGGGGAAGCAGCGTGCCTACGTGCAGGGTGCCATCGCCCTTCGCTGCGGGCGACTCACTGGCCTCAGCACTCTCTGAGGTGGTCGGCTCGCTGCCGGTGTCGGTTTCGGTGCCGTTGTCGCCGCCACAGGCGGACAGGACCAGCGTCGCGGTCGCCAGAACAGCGGCCGCGCGCCAGGCGCGGGTTGGGCGAATCATGGAGCCTCCGTCGGAAGGGAGTGTGCAGCCACCCTCCCGGGTCATCCGGGCATGGGTCACTGCGTCCTTATGGTTGCAGCGAACCTAGCGCCAAAAGGCCATTGTGTTACGGGTCTCATCGGAAATTGCAGCCCGGTCGTTGCCGTTTCGTGACCTGAGGGGCCGATGACGTCGGATTCCCGCGAAATGTCTAATCCGAGGAGCCCGCCGCGATCCCCGGGCCATGGGTGAGCACGCCCTCCGCGACCTGCCGCATGGACAGCCTGAGGTCCATCGCGGTCTTCTGGATCCAGCGGAAGGACTCGGGCTCGCTGAGCTCGAGCTGCTGCTGGAGAACACCCTTCGCGCGGTCCACGAGCTTGCGCGTCTCGAGCCGCTCGGTGAGGTCGGCGACCTCCGCCTCGAGCATCTGCAGCTCGGCGAACCGGCTCACCGCCATCTCGATCGCGGGGACGAGGTCGTTCTTGGTGAACGGCTTGACCAGGTAAGCCATCGCGCCGGCGTCGCGGGCCCGCTCCACGAGGTCGCGCTGGCTGAAGGCGGTGAGGATGACCACCGGCGCGATGCGCTTCTCGGCGATCCGCTGGGCGGCGGTGATGCCGTCGAGCTTCGGCATCTTCACGTCGAGCATGACGAGGTCGGGGCGCATCTCCTCGGCCAGCGCGATGGCGCGCTCGCCGTCAGCCGCCTGACCCACGACGTCGTACCCCTCCTCCGCCAGCATCTCGGCGAGGTCGAGGCGGATCAGTGCCTCGTCCTCGGCGATGACGACACGGCGGGTGGGGGCGCTGCTCGGCTGCTGGCTCACGTGGGAAAGGCTAGTGCCGCAGGCGTGAGGCACGCACATCGGTGTCGGCGGTGTCCGGTACGGTTGGCCGCGCGACCTATGCCGGGTTGGCGGAATGGCAGACGCGATGGTCTCAAACACCATTGTCCGAAAGGGCGTGTGGGTTCGAATCCCACACCCGGCACACATTCGCCCTCGTCGCTTCGTCGGTGCTCCCTGGAAACCTTCCCGCATGGGTCACATCCGTTCCGACGAGACGGTCGCCAGTGCGCTGCGTGACTCGGACGCCGGTATGCCGGACGCCGAGAACGCCGCCAAGCATGGCGTCGCGGTCAAGACGATCCGCCGGTGGCGACGGGAGTACCAGCGACGGGGCCGTGAACGCGGCCAGGGACACCTGCTCGCCGTATGCCCCCGGTGCGACGGTGGGGACCTCGATGCCGCAGCCTACGCCGAACTTCTCGGCTGGTACCTCGGCGACGGCCACATCTCACTGGGCCGGCGCGGCGTCTACGCGCTTCACATCGTCAACGACGCGAGGTATGTCGGCCTCAATGCACATCTCATCGACCTGATGCGTCGGGTGAAGCCAGCGTGTCGGCCTCACACGAGAAGCACCCCTGGGGCGGTGATCACGACCGTGAGCTGGAAGCACTGGCCGTGCCTGTTCCCCCAGCACGGGCCGGGTCGCAAGCATGAGCGTGCACTCTTTCTCGAGGACTGGCAGCGGGCTTCGGTCGAGGCCCACCCCGAGGACTTCATCCGTGGTCTGTTCCACTCGGACGGCTGTCGCGTCAGGAACTGGACGATGCGTAAGGTCGCAGGCCAGGAGAAGCGTTATGAATATCCGCGCTGGCAGTTCGTGAACAGCTCCTCGGACATCTTGCGGTTCTGCACCGAGGCGCTGGACCTGCTGGACGTCGCGTGGCGGCAGAGTCGATGGAACTGCATCTCGGTCTCCACCCGGGCCGGCGTGGCCCGGCTCGACGAGCTGGTCGGGCTGAAGCACTGAGCCGTCACTGAGCCGTCGTCCTCCTCCTTCCCCCTACACTCTGGCCCGTGCCGCTGCTCCACGCTGACGATCCCCTGCCGTTCCGGCCGCGCCGGGTGACGGTGAACGGCACGTCCGGCTCGGGGAAGTCGACGATGGCCCGGCGGATCGGCCGGCTGCTCGATCTCCCGTACACCGAGATGGACTCGCTGTTCCACGGC
>DASTPU010000182.1:0-14375 GCA_035762105.1 Nocardioidaceae bacterium
GGCAGCATCGACCCGGCGTCGCTGTTGACGGGCCTCGGTGCGCTGGGCATCCTCTTCGGCCTGGCCCGGACGCGCCTGAACACGGTGAGTGCCCTCGTAGCGCTCATCGTGCCCACCCTGGCGGTCATTCTCGCCGGCGCCACTGCCGTCATCCGGGTCAACGACAACGGGGAGATCCCGCGGTCGTTGCCCACGCCGGCCCTACCCGACCTGAGCCTCATCTCGGTCAATCTCGTTCTCAACGCGTGCGCGATCGCGGTGATCATCCTGGTCCAGGGCGCAGGCGTGAGCGAGTCGGCGCCCAATGCGGACGGGCGACCGTCGAACATGAACCAGGACTTCGCCGCCCAGGGGATAGGCAACCTCGCCTCGGGCCTGTTCCTCGGCCAACCCGTCGGCGGGTCGGTGGGACAGACCGCTCTCAACGTTTCGGTCGGCGCACGGACCCGCTGGGCGGCGATCTGGTCCGGCCTCTGGATGGTGGTCATCCTCGTGCTCTTCGCCGGACTCGTCGGCAAGGTCGCGCTGCCCACTCTGGCCGCGGTGCTCATCTTCGCGGCAGTGGGGTCGCTCCGGATGGGTGCTCTCGCCACGATCTGGCGCACCGGGCGCCTCTCCCAGATCGCTTTGGCCACCACGTTCGTGGCCACGTTGTTCCTTCCCGTGGCGGTGGCCGTCGGCGTCGGCGTCGCACTCTCCCTGCTCCTGCAGCTGAACCAGGAGGCAATGGACCTCACTGTTGTCGAGCTGGTACCACGAGATGACGGGCGATTCGAGGAGCAGCCGGCGCCCCGGACTCTGCCCAGTGACCGGGTGACCGTCCTCGACGTCTACGGCAGCCTGTTCTTCGCCGGCGCGCGTACCCTGCAAGCCCGACTGCCAGAAGTCGGGCAGGCCCAGAGGCCGGCGGTGGTGCTCCGCCTGCGCGGCCGGACCTCGCTCGGCGCGACCTTCTTCCGGATCCTCGCCAGCTACGCCGAACAGATCGGCGCCGCGGGAGGTCGTCTCTACGTGTCCGGGCTCGACTCGGACCTGGCCGCACTGCTGGCCCGCACCGTTCCGGTGACCGCCCAACCGCCGGACCGGGTGTTCGGAGCCACCCCCGTCCTCGGCGAAGCCACCTGGGCAGCCCTCCACGAGGCACAAGCTTGGGTCGTCCAGTCGAAGAACTAACGCGACCGCTTCCGGGTGAGCTCACCTGCTGGCCGTCCGCAGTTCGGAGAGGGCAGACTGCTTGGGCGAAACAAACGGCCGATGTCGATGGGTTGATCCTGATCGGCTCCCGCGCACGTTCCTCCCCACCCGCTGACCAGTTCGCTGACATCGACCTTCTCCTCGTGACTTCCACACCCTCCCGGTGCCTCTATGGCAACGACTGGCTCGAGCAGTGGGGCGACGTGCAGGTCTCGGTTGTCGAGCGAGCACCGGTCGGGAGCCTGGTGGAGCGGCGACTGCTTCTGGTCGACGGCCCAGACGTCGACGTGGTGGTGAGATCGCTCATCGCTCGCGAGAGCTCTGGTCACTCCTCAGGGCGCTTCTGTCGTCGGTGGCGGAGCGCGGGTGCTCCACGACGGCCTAGTCACTTCACTGTGCCTATTTCCGACCAATACGGGCGTCCGTCCGCGCAGACCTCGACACTGCTTCGAGGCGACCACCGCCGCTGCTTACGTGGGTGAATGGCTACGTGGTCGTCCGCCGGCTTGCCGGAAGTCGTGACCTTTGGCCCTGACGTGGCCCGGCTGCCGGGGCGCAGCGTGGGGAGATCGAATCGGGGTGGGCTTTGCACAGCCACAGGAGGCCACCATGTTCACCATCCGAAACGTTGGCGGAGTCGCGCTCTTCCTATTCGGCACCACTTTTGTGTGGCTGACGCCGATGTTCGCTGCCGCCGAGGTCGACACCTCAGGTGCGGCGTGGTCGACAGCCGCCGTCCTGGCGGCGGTCACCATCATCGGTTTCACCATCGCCACGTGGGGACTGTTCCGACGAACCGACTGGTGGGAGCCGCTCGCGGTCGCTTCAGCAGCGGCCGGGGTGGTCACGCTGGTCCCGTACTGGATTGCAGCACAGGGCTCGGGGGTCGCGAACCCTGTCTTCGACGTGGTCATTCACGCCGCGGGCAGCGTGGGCGTTGTCCTTCTTCTGCGTGTTCCACGACTCGAGCACTGGGTGGATGGGCACGTAGCAGCCGGTCACTAGATGGGCCATGGCACGTGGGTCCACCGCGCACTGGCTGCCGCTGGGCGCCAGCGCGCAAGTCCACGACATGGATTCGGCTGATCCGACGCCCGGACCGGTCGACCCGAGGTCCAGCCAGGAGCACAGCTAGCTAGAGGTCGATGAAGGATCGTTTCTTGAAGTCCCCGAGCAGCAGGTCCCAGGTGTTGTCCAGGCCGATGGCGAACATGACGAGCACGAACACCGGGACGGCAGCGAGACCCCACGGGTGCCCGAGCGCGATTCCGATCGCACCCACGAGCAGCACCACGGAGGCAGCCAGCGGCAGGAAGTAGCGGTAGAGCACCATCTGTCGATTCTGCCCCTCGGGCCGCCGCGCCTCTCCCGCGCTGATGGTGACCGTTGCGCCAAAGGTGTTCAACGCCAGCAGCACGAGCACCGCGCCCTGCACGGGAGAAGTGACGGGCATCAGCATGATCAACCCCGCCGCCATCGGGTGGCTGAGGTTCACGGCGCTCATCACCGCCAGCCGGCGGGTGCGGGTGTCCGCGGGGCTGCGGGCAACGTGGATACTGATGGCCACGAACACCAGGCCAACCAGCGTCGCACCGACTCCCGCGACGGCTCCGTAGAAGCCGTGCCACTCTGCGATCGTCTCGGTGGGCACCATGGGGATCACTCCCGGACTGTCCTTCTGCCTTGGTCTCCAGCGTCGGCGTTCCCGCCCGAGGCCCGAGGCCCGGAGGGTCGCCTTGCCTTGTGTGCGGACACGATGAGCCGGTTGTACGACGGTTCGTCGTGGGGATCGGCGAGGAAGTCGAACACCTCCTCGCATGTGCGAGCGAACTCCGTGCGGCCTTCGATACGGGTCATCGAGATCCTTCTTCCACCTCGTCGCGTCGGTCCTGGACCGGCGGACCAGCAGCGCGGCCCCAAGCAGGTAGAGCAGCACGATCACCGGTTCGACGGGATCGAAGGCGACCGCACCCGGGACGTCGGCGGCGACCTGGAACGGCATCGCGACCATGTAGCTGACCTGGCCGAGGAACTTCGGCGGCCGCGTCGTCGTACGCGTCAGACCGGTCACCAGGGCCACTGGGCTTCCACGGCGGGATCGCATCGGACTGCGGTGTTCGGCCGGGGTGTCGGTGCTCGGCGGCTGCGCTGGGTAGTCGGGACATTGCTGTCGCGAACACTGCGCGCGCGAGGGTCATCTGTAGCCGGTCCAGGAGGCCGGCCGCGCCGCGGCGGGTCGGGATCACGGTGGTTCCGGTCAGCCGGGTGCCTCCCGGAACTGGCAGGAAGGTTCTCCTGTTGTCATCGTTGCCTGGTGTGTCGCCTTGGGAGACGGTGTAGCGGAACGCCTTGGGTGGGTCCCACTCGGTGAGCTCGAGGGTCATGGTCAGGGATCGCCCGAGGATGACGCTGGTGAGGTGTGCGTGGCCACCGACGTGGCCCCAGTCGTCGTCCTTGTCGACGGCTCGCACGCCGGGGGAGAAGCGCGGCCAGTTGAGGGGGTCTGCCATGAAGGCGAACGCCTCTTCGGGAGGCAGCGGAAGCACCGCGCCGTAGGTGATCTTCATTGAGCGACACCTTCCTCTCAGGGCGTTGCGCGACGGGTGGGGGCCGTTGCCATCAGCTCCGCGCCGAGGTCCCAGGTGCGGTTCTGGATCTGCGGGTCGAGCTCGCGGGCGGACAGCCGGCTGGGTGTACGGCCCCCCTCGAAGTAGCGGCCGGTGTACCCGGCAGTCTCGGGGGAGGAGGCGACGAAGGCGACCCGTCGGCCGGCGGTGAGCGGGGAGCCGCGGCGCTGCAGCAGCCGGATCAGCGGCCAGATCAGCCGCATCGACGGGATCGTCTGGGAGCTCATCGACTGCGTCATGCGCGTCCAGGACATTCCCGGATGGACGACGTTGACCGTGATCTGGTCGTCGCTGAGGTGGCGGGCCCACGCCAGACTCGCGAGCACGTTGAGCAGCTTGGTGTGGGCGTAGGCGTCACCGCTGACGAACCGGGTGGAGTGGATGTCGGTGAACGGGTCGGTCTTCCACATCTTGAAGCCGGCAGAGACCACGTTCACGCACCGCGACGGTGCGCCGGCGCGCAGCAAGGGGAGGAGCTCGGTGGTGAGGGTGTAGGGCCCGACGAAGTTCATAGCCAGGGTCGCCTCGTAGCCGTCGGCCGTCTCTCGCCGGTTCGGGTACAGACCGCCGACATTGTTGACCAGCAGGTCCAGGCGGGGCACCGTAGCGCGGACGCGGTCGGCGACGTCCTGGTTGCCGCCGACGGTGGAGTGGTCGGCCTGGAGGAAGATCACCGAGTCGGCTCCCGTCTTGTCGCGGATCGCCGCGGCCGCCCGCTGACCGGCGTCCGGGTTACGACCCGTGATGATCACCCGGGCGCCGTAGCCAGCGAGGGCGCGGGCGGTCTCGTATCCGATGCCGGCTGTCGCGCCGGTGATCAGCGTCGTGTCGCCGGTGAGCGGCTTGTCGTTTGCAGCGGTGCTCATGGCCGTCCTGCCGATGATGTGGTCGGGCCTACCGGCTCAGCCAGCCATTGCTTCAACCACCAGTCGGCGACCAGCCGGTCATGGAGGAACGGGTCGCCGTGGACGAGTCCGTCGGCCTGGCCGAGAGTGTCAGCCTCGAAGGTGATCAGCCCTCCGGACCGGTCGGCGAAGGGGCCGCCGAGGTAGCCCGGCAGTGCCAAATCCTGCCAGTACGCCGCGTGCCGCGAAGCCGCTTCGCGGACCGGGTCAGGGTCGTCGGTCATCAGGTAGAAGAACAAGAACCGCATCTCAACCCCCTGGGGACTGCTTGTTGGCCTGGGGAACAGGACCGCCCTCGAGGTGAGACCTGACACCGGCTAGAGACCCGTAGGCGTGCAGAGCCGACTGGACGCCGGCGGCCATCGCCGGGAAGTCGGTGAGCGCCTTGTCGGCGAGGAGCGCGACGGAGAGGGCGCCGTTGTAGGAGAGGGCGGTGACGCTGAGCCGTACTCCGGCGACTAGTGGGGCCACGGGCACCACGTCGTGCAGCTGTGCTCCGGCGAGGTACAGCGGGAAGGGTGGTCCGGGAACGTTGGTGACGTAGAGGTTGATGTGGGTTGCTGCGGTGTGCCGGGCCCACAGCACGCCGAGGTGCGCCAGGCTTGCCGGCATCGACACGATCCCGGCGACGCCTTCGTGGGGCGACTTCTTCCGGCGTGAGGTCTCGGCCGTGATGAGCCGCAGTCGCTCGTCCGGGTCGGCGGTGCCGACCGGGAGCGTGACGGCGATCATCCCGCTGTTGTGGCCGTTGGTTTCTCCGACCGGCACCGTGGCCCGAAGGGCCATCGAATCGTCGCAGTCGCCGCGGGGGCAGAGCATGTCCCGGAGTCCTTGGGTGACGGCTGCGAGCAGAAGGTCGTTGATGGTGCAGCCGAGGTCGTGGGCGACGCTGCAGAGGGTCTCAAGCGAGTCGCGGATCACGACCAGCTGGCGTCCGTACCCGATCTCACCGGTCAGCACGGTCGCCGGAGCCCGGCTAAGGACCTCCGACCGCAGCCCACGCAGGTCGGCGACGCGGCGCCGAAGGCGGGGGGTTCTCAAGGACCGAACTACCGCTGCTCTCGCGCGCAGGTTGTCCCGGACCAGCTGGAGCGGGCTCGGCGGCGGAGAGGGCTGCCACGGGCTCGGAGGCGTTCCGCTGCCGGTAGGGGTGAGGTCGAGCAGACCCGCGATCATCCCTACGCCGCGCAGGCCGTCGGCCACGACGTGGTGGACCACGACGAGGAACCCAACCCGGCCATGCGGGAGTCCGGGGACGATGCTGATCCTCCACAGAGGACGTGACCTGTGCAGCGGGCGCACCGTCTCGCGTGCGCACCAGTCGAGAAATGCCTGCTCGTCGGTGAACGCGTGCCCGGGTTCAGCGAGGACGACGTGCTCATCGATGGAGAGCCTGGGGGCGTCGATCCACACCGCGCGTCCCTGACCGACGCGGACCCGCCTGAGCACGCGGCGGAGCATCGGTGCCTGGTCCAGATGCGCAGCGATGGAGGAGCTGATCAGGTCGAGATCCACCTGCCCGTGGTCGTCGACCAGCTTCGCTGCGTCAAGGGTGCCGATCAGCGCGATGTTCATCGGGGTGGTTTCGGTCTCCGCCCAGAGGCAGCACAGGTCGGGGACCGGCACGCGGGATACGGCCACCGGCCGCTTTCTTGCAGCGCCTGGTGGATGGTCAGCGGTGGTCGTCATCTTGCGTCCTCACCTGTGGCGGGAAGCGTCCGGCGAGCGTGCCGTGGCCCGTCATGTCGTCGGCTCTGGCTCTGGTTGGCTCGAGGCTCGTCCAGCAGGTTTGCGATCTCGGTCTTGATCTCGGGATGGTCGCCGAGCAGCAGGTGGCCGCCGCGGTCGATGCTCAGCATCCTCGCGCCAGGGATGAGCTCGGCCATGGCGGCGGCCGCGGCGTCTCCACCGGGTATGCCCTTGTAGCCGGGTTGGTCCTTGGCGTGGATCACGAGGGTGGGGGCGGTGATCTGCTCGAACCGGTAGCCCTTGTTGACATCGGCGTTGGAGACGAACTGGTCGAACAACGCGCCTTGCACCCGCGGCGACATGGGCAGCAGTGAGCCGAGCTCCTCGGTGAGGATCGCATGGTCCTCCGCTCGGAGGGGCAGACCCTTCGGCACGCCCATCAGGCCGGTGATCGTGCCGGGGAAGAACCGGCACATCGCCCACATCAGGAAGTCGGACCCCCACAGGACACGGGCGACCGGTCGCGGCACGGGTGGCCGGTACCGGCCAGGGGCGACCGAGGACACCAGGATGAGAGCGTTGACCCGTTCCGGATGGCGGATCGCGAGCTGGAGGGCGGAGGATCCGCCGGCCGACGCGGCCAGGACAGCGACGCGCCGCACCCCGAGGCTGTCGAGCAGTGCCGCGTGGGCGTCTGCCTGCGACGTCACGGGCGCCATGCCGGGCATGGGTGTGCCGAGGTACCCGAACCGGGACGGAGCGATCACGCGACAGCTCTCGGGAAGGAGACCATGGGCGAGGCGGAGACCGGCGTCGAAGCCGCCCATGATCCCGTGGATGGCCATCACATCCCCTCCGTTCCCGCGGGACGCGTACTGCACGGGACCAACCGAGGTGTGTGCGACCTGCGGATGCAGGTCGTCGAGTCGCGACGGGCGGCCCGGAGGTCTTGCCGGTAGCCAAGCGTGCGCATCTGCGTTCTCCGTTCACTCGCCGCTGAGCTGGGTAGCCAGCGGGCCCCACGCGGCGTAGATGATGGCCAGGTCGATGACGATGGCGGCGCTCCACCACGGCGTGAACGTGGCCACGGTCAGGGCCAGAGATGCCACTGCTGCCACGACGGCCATCGCTGCCCACCACGGCTGGTGGATCAGGTAGGCCACGCCGGAGAACGCGAAGCCGCCAGCGGCGATCAACGCCAGGCTGACGACGGCCGCGCGTACATCGGCGAACAACCACGACGCCTGGGAGCCGAACCCCGGCAACGGTTCCTCAGGACGCGGCGGAACCCAGATCGCGGCATGGATGATCCCGTGCAGGATGAGGAAGACACCGACTCCGATCCTCAACATCTCGATTCAACTCCTCCCGATCGGCGTCATGGCCGTGAAGCCCGTGGCTGGAGCTGGTCGTCGAGGAAGCCGACGACGCGTCGCTCCCACTCAGCGGGCGCTGTCCCTAGGGCCCGCATGTGGGCGGCGTCGGACACGGTCCAGACCTCCACCCGCTGCGGGTCCGCGGTGCGCATGCTCTCCGCAGCGAGGACTTCCTTCTCGACTGTGCCGGCCACGAGCAGGAACTCGGTGTCGCCGCTGGCGGCGACGGACTCCCGTAGCGAGGCCGGTGGTGAGGCTTCGGTGAGGAGGTCGGTGAGCCCATAGGTGTACCAGTCCAGGCCGCGCTCGAGCACCGTGGCGTAGCCGTCCGGGCGGATGTCCTCGTTGTCCGCAGCGGTGCGTCCGCTGGCGCCTTCGGCGACCACGGCGCCGATACGGGGATCCGCCGCGGCGGCTCCGATGGCTTCCTCGCCGCCCATCGACAGACCGACGACCCCGATCTTCGTCGGTACGACGTCGTGCTGACGGGTCAGGAAGTCCACGGCGGCGGTGGTGTCGTGGTCGCCGTACCAGCCGATGTCCATGCCCTCGCCGCCGCTGCGACCGTGGCCGCGGGCGTCGACCATGAGGGCGCCGTAGCCGCGAGAGGCGAGGAGGCCGGCGTGCCGCAGGGTTGCGGTGCGGGTGGAGCCCGACCCGTGCTTGAGCACCACGGCGGCCCCGTTGCGTGAGGGGATGTACCAGGCCGACAGCTCCACGCCGTCGCTGGTGGTAAAGGTGACGTCGCGGTAGTCCAGCCCTTCGTCCGCCGGCGTCGCGGCCCCGAGCGCAGTCGGGGGTACGACGGCGTACATCAGGGCGACCGCGGACCAGAACACCATCATCAGCACCACGAGGCCCGCCGGGAGCAGGACCAGGCGCCACCACGAGTGCAGGGTCTTCCACGCCACGGTGGTGGCGTAGCCCAGCAGCATGAGCCCTGTTGCGAGCAGGATCAGTCCGATGGCGGTCTCCAGCGTGAGTCCTGTCTTCTGGAGGTACCTGATACCGATGCCTGCTCCGACGGCGGTGGCCGGCACGCCGACGACCAAGGCGACCGCCGCTGCGAGCCTTGGATGGCGCAGCCGCACCGGTCCCCGTCCGACTGGCAGCTGCCGGGCGTTGTCTGCGGATCGCTCGAAGTGCTTGTGCAGAACGCTCATGTCCTGCCCCTCCATGCACGTGCCCGATCAGGACTTGCCGAGGGCCAGCGGAACCCGGTCGGCGACGCTGCCGGAGCGACTTCGGGCCGGCGCCTGGTAGTGGTCATGGCATTGCCTGTGGTGCGGGTTCACAATGACGTTAGGTCGGCCTCGGAGGACTGCTTAGTGCCGTAAGTCCCGTCGACGCCAGGAGGCTGCGCCGCGTGGCGTGGACGGGTGACAGTCACTGCCGAACTCGCGATCGCCGGCGGTCACTGATGGCACTGCTGGTGACGAACGATCCTGCAGGCCCGCCCCCGTGGGCTCGGGAGGTCCATCAATGACCTCGGTCCTGGCTTCGGGACCTTCGCCCCTGCCGGGGAGGAGCTGATGCTCGCACGTTGGTGGGGAACGCGGTCCGACTCGTTCATCGACGTGTCGCAGGAGGGGTCATGCTGGCGATCACGGGCGGTGTCGACCGCCACCTCCACAGGGCCTCAACACGGGGGAGGCCCCGGTGAACCGCCGCTTGAGCAGCCACCCTGCCGCTCGCATCGCACGGCCCGCGACCCAGACAACCGCCGACACCCGCGTCTCCAGACAGCGGGGCCACACAGATGGCCGGCCGCTATCGCCGGCTTACTTCGGCGCGCTCGCGGTGATGGTCCTCGTCGCAACTGTCTACGGTCTGGTGGTCGAGGATGCCTACCGACTGGTTTCCGAGATGACCCAGGAGACTTGGCGCGCGCAGGACGCCGTCAGCTTGTCCTTGGTGCCGGTGATCCTGTGGTCCAGTCGTCGGGCGCGTGCCAGGTCGCTGACCGCCCACCTACTAACGACCGGAATCGCCCTGTGGTGGGCCTACTGCTACGCCCATCTCTCGATCGGCGCACCACTCAACCCTCTGTTCTTGGTCTACCTCGCGATCCTGCTGCTTGCCGGCTTCGCGACCCTCGACGGCCTGCTGCGTCTCGACGTACGCGCCGTCGAGCCAGCCTTCACCCGGGCGCCGCTGCGTGCGGCGGCCTGGTTCCTCGCGCTCGGTGGCATCGGGATCGGCGCCTTGTGGCTCAGCGAAATCATTGCCGCCTGGCCCGGGGGTCTGCCGTCGAACATCCACCTCTCCGAGTTGCCCAACCCAACCTGGGTCCTCGACCTCGCATGGATCATCCCGATGTGTCTCGCGGCGGTCGTGCTCATGCGGCGTCACCACCCGGCCGGACCGGTCCTCGCCGCGGTGATGCTCCTCGCGCTGCTCATCCTCTCCGTCTCGATGCTGCTGGTCACGCCCTTCGCGGTGGCGGAGGGGCTGCACACCGATCCGGAGATCCGCACGCAGATCGTCGTGTTCACCGTTGTCTTCACCGCCCTCGGTGCGGTCGAGTTGTGGCTTCTGATCAGAGGCCGACGACGCCTGGGCAGTGTCACGTCGGCATGGCTTCGCGACGGGTGGTGGCCCGATGGATGACGTACGGGCGCGTCCAGGACACCCTTGGAACGGCTTCCGGGACGCAATCGTGGTCCTCGCCGAATACACCGCCGAGTCGCTCTACGGCGCCCTCCACCCGGCATATCGGGTCAGCGGCGCCACCGAGACCGAGTCGAGCGAACGGCTGCCGGGCGACAGGATCGTCGAACGCCCGAACTGGCAGGCAACCCGCGCCATCACGATCGACGCCTGCTCCGACAGGGTGTGGCCGTGGCTTGCGCAGATGGGTTACGGCCGCGGCGGATGGTACGGCGACCTGCCATGGTGGAAGGACCCCGCCGGACATACCGGCCCTGCCTCCAGCGCGTGGAGGCTCCTCCCCGGCGACATGCAGATCGCTGCTGGCGACATCCTCCTGGACGGACCGAACTGTGACGAGACGACAGGCGCGTGGCGCGTCGTCGAGGTCGACCCCGGGCACTCCCTCGTCCTGTTCAGCGCCCGGACCATCAGCGGCCGAGAAGTCAATGAGGGCGGTCCGTACCCCCCGAGCTGGTTCGCGTGCAGCTGGGCTTTCGTCCTGCGGCCGGCGGACGACGCGGGGTGCCGGCTGTTGACGCGGACACGCATCGACTACCGACCGGCCTGGATGGTCCGCGCGGCGGCGGTTTTCCGAACGGGCGACACGGCGATGCAACGAGCGATGCTCATCGGCCTCAAGCGACGCGTCGAGGCGGACAGGCCGATGCAGCACGAGTCAACGATGAACACGTAAGCAGACAGAGTCTGAACCGGGCGAAGCAGCACCCCAGCCCGTCTGGTCACAGCTTGGCGGCCAAGGAGTGCTTCTCGGCGCGCTGCTTCACGCCCCTCAGGTGGTCGCGTGACATCACGAAGTCGGCGGGGACGACGCCGAGCCAGCCGCCGAGGGTGAACCACCATGGCTCGGTCACCCAACGGGAGCGGAAGTGGTACCGGGTCCGCCGACCACCGTCGACCGGCGTGAGGACAAAGGCCCACGTCCAGTCGAGGGTCGCGTGGTGCCGCCAGCTCATCGGCAGGTGACTGTTGGACCGCAGCACCAGGGCTGCCTCCGGCTGGAGCTCCACGACATAGAGTCCGGTCTCTGTCTCCGGCTTGCCGTCGGGAATGAACGTACCCATCGAGATGTCCTGGAGCTCGGGCACGATCCGGTCTGCGCTGGGTCCGTTGGCCGGGAACAACAGTCGGTCCACCCATCGAGCGGTGTACCAAGCACCGCGTCCCCAGCCCATCTGCACCAGCCATGGCCAAACGTCAGAGGGCCGCGCGTCGATCGTTATCGCGTGGTCGGTCTGGACCTCGGCATCGGGGATGACGTCATCGCCCGGAAGCCGCTTCTTTCGCTCCTCGTCGGTCGATCCGTAGGTTCGACCCAGATAGATCAGACCGACCTCTGCGGTCGCCGCAACCGCTGCGGCCGCGAGCCCGAAACGCCACCTGCCGTTCATGGCCACCTCCTCCGTGGCAGCATCCAGAACTCGATCGTCGAATGATGCGCCGTCCCGACGTAGGGGCGAAGGTCCCTGGCGGGGGAGGAGGAACTCAACCGCATGGACGCTTATTGGGTGTAGCCCAGAAGCCCGCGGAAGCTCGCCGTTGGCCGCAAGACCGAGCAAGAGCCGTTGAGCACGTTTACGCAGGTCACAGCGCTTGTTCACCGACGGCAGCACGACCTCGCAAAGGGCCCGTCTGCGGTCAAGGGGTCGCAGGTTCATATCCTGTCAGCCCGACTTTCCGAACCGTCTCTGACCTGCGGAAACGCTGGCCGAACAGTGCGCTTCGGCAGGGGCTGTTGTTGGACGTTTACTGGTCGTGAACGTCTCCGAGTTCGCCACACCACGTCTCCTTGGGAGCGCTCAGGCGGGCTTCCCAGACAGGGAGGGCGAGTGGTTTCGGGAGAAGCTGGGCGTCACCTCGGCGGTCCACACCGCCGAGCGCGTCAGCGACTACGTCGATGCCGCTACCAAGGGACCAGTTCCTTCGATAGAGCCCGGATCGCGGCATGTGCGTGAATGCGTGAGGGGTTTGCATGATCACGCGGGCATGGCGAGGCACTCGGCCAGGGAGTTCTGGTCTGCGCTAGAGACGCCCGCTTCAACATAGTGCCGCTTCCACCTGGAGAGGCAGGTTGCTCGGGGGTCGACAGGGGCGCGGGTCAGGCATCGCCGTCGAGTGCGAACACCTGCCGGACCGCCTCGAAACTCGCTGGCACGACCGAGTACCAGGTCTGCCGCCCGTCGCGCTCGCGCGCCAGGAAGCCGGCCTCGTGTAGCTGGCCGAGATGGTGGGAGACCGTGGGCTGGGTGACCCCGAGCCGACCGGCCAGGTCTGCCGTGCGAGCCCGGTGTCCGGGAGCCTGACGCACCATGCCGAGGATCCGCAGCCGGACCGGATCCGCGAGCACCCGCAGCCCGGCGGCCAGCTCTTCGGCCTCCTGCTCCGGTAACGGCCCGGACAGCACCGGGTCGCAGCACAGCGCTGCGAGGGGACTCTGAGCTAGCATCCTTGACCTCACATAGATGAGTGTCTATGATATAGACGGTTGTCTATCATTCTACCAGGGGGTCACCATGTCCGCCATCCAGACACTGCTTGCCCAGGTCGCCGAAGACGTGCTGCGCACGTTCGGAGTGAACTGGCCGTTCCTGCTGCTCAGCGTCGTCCTCGCCTCGGCGGTCCAGGTGTACCTCGGCACCGACCGGTTGGCGTCGTGGCTGCGGGCGCGAACCGGGCTGGCCGTAGTCGGCGCGGTGGTGCTGGCCGCACTCACCCCGTTCTGCTCCTGCGGAACCACCGCAGTGGTGCTCGGCGCACTGGCCTCCTCGGTCCCGTGGGCGCCGGTGGTGGCGTTCATGGTCGCCTCCCCGCTGACCAGCCCGGCCGAGTACGCGCTGTCGTGGGGTCTGTTCGGCGCCGGCTTCGCGACCACCTTCTTCCTCGCTGCCCCCGCCATCGGGCTGGTCGCCGGCTGGGTCGCCCACCAGCTCGAGCGCCGCGGCCTGCTCGCGCACCAGCACCGGGTCGCGGCGCCGACCGAGCCGGCATCCATCCCCCAGCCCGGGCCGGTACCCGCCGTGGGGCGCACCGCTACCGCACGCGCGGCGCGTGAGATCGGCACGGTGCTGACCCTCGAGCCGACCGCCGTGCCGGGATGCTGTACGGCGACGGACCCCAGCCGGGAGCAGCCGGAGCCGACCAGATGCGCGACCGGGTCCGCGACCAGCTGTACCGAGGAGGCGCCGCGGCCGCGGCGCCAGCAGTTCGCCGCCGCATTGTGGGCCAACACCAGACGGCTCGGGCTGCTCTTCTTCGCGTTTACCGCGCTCGGATACCTGCTGATCCGGCTGATCCCGACCAGTGTGCTGACCGGCCTCCTCGGCAACGACAGCCCGCTGGCCGTGCCCCTGGCTGCGTTGCTGGGCATCCCGATTTACGTCAGTTCCGAAGGTTCGCTTCCGATGGTCGCGTCCCTGATGCACGGCGGAATGGGATCCGGGGCGGCAATGGCGTTCCTGATCACCGGCGCCGGCACCAGCATCGGGGCGGTCAGCGGGATGCTTCTCATCGCCCGGTGGCGGGTCGTCGCGCTCGTCGTGGGGTCCCTGGTGGCGGGCGCGACGGCGACCGGGTACCTGACGCCGCTCTTCGTGTGAGGCCCAGGCCGGACGTACCGCGGCGCAGGCCTCGTCGACTGCAAGCGAGAGCCGGTGTGTCCCATACGCACGTGTCCACAACGCCGCATGAGCGGAAGTTGGCAGTCACCAGGTCAGCGACCGGTACGCCGGAAGTTCTCCAGTGCTAGGTGGCCGCTGAGCAGCACCCTCGACGCACAATCCAGGAGCCTGTCGCCCACGCCCCGCAAGCCGGGCCGCGGCGCCGGCAGTACTGCCATCGTGATGCGCTTCTCGTCGTCAGCGATGCTGCCTGACGCGGTCATCAACGCGGCTGCTGCCTTCAGCACCAGGGCGGCG
>DASTPU010000183.1:0-8077 GCA_035762105.1 Nocardioidaceae bacterium
GGCGATCCGCACGCCCAACCTCCCGTGATGGAGGAGATGAAGGCGGAGGCCAAGCGCCGGGGCCTCTGGAACCTCTTCCACCCGCACGTCGAGTGGGGGCCGGGGCTGTCGAACCTCGAGTACGCGCCGCTGGCCGAGATCATGGGCCGGAGCCTGATCGCGAGCGAGGCGTGCAACTGCTCGGCCCCCGACACGGGCAACATGGAGGTGCTGACGATGTTCGGCACCGACGAGCAGAAGAAGCAGTGGCTCGACCCGCTCCTCGAGGGCGAGATCCGTTCGGCCTTCGCGATGACCGAGCCCGACGTCGCCTCCTCGGACGCCACGAACATCCAGACCAGCATCGTCCGTGACGGCGACGAGTACGTCATCAACGGCCGCAAGTGGTGGATCACCGGCGCGATGAGCCCGGCCGCGAAGATCTTCATCGTGATGGGCAAGACCGACCCGTCAGCCGACCGGCACCGCCAGCAGTCGATGATCCTCGTCGAGCGCGACACCCCCGGTGTCACCGTGAAGCGCGGCATGGAGGTCTTCGGCTACGACGACCACGAGCACGGCGGCCACGCCGAGCTGCTCTTCGAGGACGTCCGTGTCCCGGCGGCCAACCTGATCGGTGAGGAGGGTGACGGGTTCGCGATCGCCCAGGCCCGTCTCGGCCCGGGCCGGATCCACCACTGCATGCGCGCGATCGGCGTCGCGGAGCGCGCGATCGAGCTGATGTGCAAGCGCGCCGTGGAGCGGGAGGCCTTCGGCAAGCCGCTGGCCCGCCAGGGTGTCGTCCGCGAGTGGATCGCGGAGTCCCGGGTCAAGGTCGAGCAGCTGCGCCTGCTCGTGCTCAAGACCGCGTGGCTGATGGACACCGTCGGCAACAAGGGCGCGCACACCGAGATCCAGGCGATCAAGATCGCGACCCCCGAGACCGTGCAGTGGATCCTCGACAAGGCCATGCAGCTCCACGGCGGCGGCGGCCTGTCCCAGGACTTCCCGCTGGCCAACATGTTCGCCGGCGTCCGCACCCTTCGCCTGGCCGACGGCCCGGACGAGGTGCACAAGATGTCGCTGGCGCGTCGTGAGATCAAGAAGCAGGTGGGGCTGTGAGCGCTGCGGACATCCGCGCCGACCTGAAGGGACGGGTCGACGCGCTGCTCGCGTCGTACCCTCCCGGCTCCACCGACCGGCTCGACTTCCTCCGGGCGCGCTTCGACGCGGGGCTGGCCTGGGTGCACTTCCCGGAGGGGCTCGGCGGGCTCGGCCTGCCGCGGGGCCTCCAGCAGTACGTCGACCAGCTCCTCGACGAGGCCGGCGCCCCGGCCAACGACCCGCGCAAGATCGGGATCGGCCTGGGCATGGCCGCGCCGACGATCCTGGCGTTCGGCACCGAGGAGCAGAAGCAGAAGTTCCTCCGGCCGCTGTGGACCGGTGAGGAGCTGTGGTGCCAGCTGTTCAGCGAGCCGGGTGCCGGCTCGGACCTGGCCGCGCTGGCGACCCGCGCGGTGCGGGACGGTGACGAGTGGGTCGTCAACGGGCAGAAGGTGTGGACGTCCAGCGCCCACAAGGCCCAGCGCGCGATCCTCGTCGCCCGCACCGACCCCGACGCGCCGAAGCACCAGGGCCTGACGTACTTCCTGGCCGACATGACCGACCCCGGCGTCGAGGTCCGGCCACTACGGCAGATCACCGGCGAAGCGGAGTTCAACGAGGTCTTCCTGACCGACGTCCGGGTCCCCGACGCGCACCGGCTCGGCGAGGTCGGCGACGGCTGGAAGGTCGCCAACGCCACCCTCATGAACGAGCGCGTCTCCATCGGCGGTCAGGCGGCACCCCGTGAGAGCGGCATGATCGCCAAGGTCGCGCAGACGTGGCGGGACCGTCCGGAGGTGCGCACACCCGCACGGCACGACCGGCTGATGACCGGCTGGGTCGAGGCAGAGGTGTTCCGGCTGACCGGCGCGCGCCTGCGCCAGAAGCTGGCCGCCGGTGCTCCCGGCCCGGAGGGCTCGGCGATGAAGCTCACCTTCGCCAAGCTCGCCCAGGAGCTCAGCGGCCTCGAGGTCGAGATGCTCGGCGAGGACGGCCTGCGCTACGGCGACTGGACGCTGACCCGCCCGAGCCGCGTCGACATGACCGGCCGCGACGCCGGCTACCGGTACCTCCGCGCGAAGGGCAACTCGATCGAGGGCGGCACCTCGGAGATCCTGCGCAACATCGTCGCCGAGCGGGTCCTGGGCATGCCCACCGAACCGCGGATCGACAAGGACATCCCCTGGAAGGACATCCCCCGATGACCTCGGACCTCAACCTGCTCTACACGGACGTCGAGGACGACCTGCGCTCGTCGGTGCGGGACCTGTTGCGGTCGCGCTGCTCCTCCGACGCGGTGACCGCGATGTACGACGGCGACCGGTCGGTCGTCGACAGCGTCTGGCGGTCCGTGGCCGTGGAGCTCGGACTAGCCGGACTGCTCGTGCCGGAGTCGGCCGGGGGTGCCGGCGCCTCGGCGCGTGAGGCCGCGGTCGTGCTCGAGGAGCTCGGCCGGGTCGCCGCGCCGGTGCCCTTCCTGACGTCCTCCGTCGTTGCCGCCGCGTTGCTTCCCGAGGGTGAGCTGCTCGCCGCGCTCGCCGAGGGCACGCGTACGGCGGCCCTCGCGGTGCCGCTGCCCACGACCCCCTGGGCGTTCCGCGCGGCGGTGAAGGCGTCGGGTGACTCGCTCTCCGGCGAGGTGCGCTCGGTGGCCGGTGCGCTCGAGGCGGACGTGCTGCTCGTCCCGGTGGAGTCCGAAGGCGGTCTCGAGCTGCGGGCGGTCGAGGCGTCCGCCGCGGTCATCGACCCGGTCGTGTCCCTCGACATGAGCCGGCAGGTCGCCGACGTCTCCTTCGAGAGCGCGCCGTCGCAGGTCGTCGTACCCGCTGCGTCCGGTGAGGCCGCGCTGCGCGAGGCACTGCAGGTCGGTGCCGCCCTCCTGGCGTCCGAGCAGGTCGGCATCGCGCAGTGGTGCCTGGAGACCACGGTCGCCTACCTCAAGGAGCGGCGCCAGTTCGGCCGGGTCGTCGGCGGCTTCCAGGCCCTCAAGCACCGGCTGGCCGACATGTACGTCATGGTCGAGCAGGCCAGGGCCGCCGCCCGCTACGCCGCGGTCACCGCGGCCGAGGGCGACCCCGACGCCGAGGTCGCCGGGTCGCTGGCGCAGGCGTACTGCTCCGACGTGGCGGTCAAGGTGGCGGAGGAGTGCGTCCAGCTGCACGGCGGCATCGGGATGACCTGGGAGCACCCGGCGCACCTGTACCTCAAGCGCGCCAAGGCGGACCAGATCGCGTTCGGCACCGCCTCGGAGCACCGGGCGCACCTGGCGACGCTCGTCGACCTGCCGGTGACCTGAGCCGGTGACGGGTCTCCTCATCGCCAACCGCGGCGAGGTGGCGGTGCGGGTGCACCGGGCGGCGAAGGTGCTCGGCCTGCGGACGGTCGCGGTGTACTCGCCTGAGGACGCCGGCGCGCTGCACGTCCGGCTCGCCGACGAGGCGCACGCGCTGGCCGGCCGTGGAGTGGAGGCCTACCTCGACGTCGCGGAGCTCGTGCACCACGCCCGTCGTACCGGCTGCACGCTGGTCCACCCGGGCTACGGGTTCCTCAGCGAGAGCGCCGACCTCGCCCGCGCGTGCGCGGGCGCGGGACTGACCTTCGTCGGGCCGTCACCGGAGACGCTGGAGCTGTTCGGGGACAAGACACGTGCCCGGCGGCTGGCCGGGGAGCGCGGCGTGCCCGTGCTGCGGGCGACCGCCGGCCCGACCACGCTGGAGGAGGCCGAGTCGTTCCTCGGGGACCTCGGTCCGGGGGCGGTGGTGATGGTCAAGGCCGTGCACGGCGGCGGTGGCCGCGGCACGCGGGTGGTCCGGTCGGCCGGCGAGCTGCCCGAGGCGTTCGAGCGCTGCCGCTCGGAGGCCGAGCGGTCCTTCGGCAACGGCGCGCTGTACGTCGAACAGCTGCTCGTGCACGCCAAGCACGTCGAGGTGCAGGTCGTCGGGGACGGCACCGACGTGTCGTGCCTCGGTGAGCGGGAGTGCACCGTCCAGCGACGCCACCAGAAGCTGGTGGAGGTGGCACCGAGCCCCTCCGTCACCCCGGCGGTGCGCGAGGCGCTGGCCGCCGCCGCGCTGAGGATGGCCGCCGGCTACTCCGGTCTGGGGACCTTCGAGTTCCTGCTCGACGCACACACCGGTGACTTCTTCTTCCTCGAGGCCAACCCGAGGCTGCAGGTCGAGCACACCGTGACCGAGGAGGTCACCGGCGTCGACCTCGTGGCCGCGCAGATCGAGATCGCGCTCGGTGCGTCCCTCGCCGCCCTCGGGCTGGCCGACCCGCCGCGGCCCCGGGGTCGGGCGATCCAGGCCAGGGTGAACCTCGAGACGGCAGGCGTCCTCACCCGGTTCGAGCCGCCCACGGGCCCAGGCGTCCGCGTCGACACCCACGGGCACGCCGGCCTCGACGTCGGCGGCGAGTTCGACTCGCTGCTCGCCAAGGTCGTCGTCCACACGACCCGGGGTGACTTCGCGGCGGCGGCGGGCCGGACGGACGCGGCCCTCGCCGAGCTCGTCGTGGAGGGCCCCGCGACGAACGTGCCGCTGCTCAGGGCGGTCCTGCAGCACCCGGCGTTCCGGGACGGCTCGGTGACCACGTCGTTCGTGGACGACCAGCTCGCGGACCTTGTGCCCGAGGCCGCGCCGGCCGGGTCGCCGGCGGGGAGTGCGGAGGTCCTGGCCTCGCCGTTCACCGGAACGGTCGTCGCGGTCGAGGCTGTACCCGGCGCAGCGGTCGCCGCCGGCCAGGGCGTCGTGGTTCTCGAGGCGATGAAGATGCAGCACGTGCTCCCCGCCCCGGCCGCGGCCACGGTGTCCGCCGTACTCGTCGAGGTCGGCGACACCGTCCGCCAGGGCGAGCACCTCGTGCGGCTGACACCGACCGAGGAGGTCGGGACCGTCGCGCGGGCCGTGGCCGAGGTCGACCTCGACCACGTGCGGCCGGACCTTGCCGACGTCCTCGCCCGCCACGAGGTCGGTCTGGACGCCGCCCGTCCTGACGCCGTCGAGCGGCGGCACCGCAGCGGCCACCGCACCGCCCGTGAGAACGTCGCCGACCTCTGC
Source organism: Nocardioidaceae bacterium (assembly GCA_035762105.1). Taxonomy (GTDB): domain Bacteria; phylum Actinomycetota; class Actinomycetes; order Propionibacteriales; family Nocardioidaceae; genus Nocardioides_C. The sequence continues at coordinate 5,142 of DASTPU010000183.1, forward strand.
GACTCGTTCACCGAGTACGGCGCCCTCGTCGTGGCAGCGCAGCGGCAGCGGCGGTCGCTCGAGGACCTGGTCGCGAACACCCCCGCCGACGGCATGGTCACCGGCCTCGGTCACGTCAACGCCGAGGCGTTCGGCGAGGACCGCAGCAGGTGCGTGGTGCTGGCCTACGACTACACGGTGCTCGCCGGGACGCAGGGGTTGCACAACCACCGCAAGACCGACCGGATGCTCGAGCTGGCCGCCGAGAAGAGGCTGCCCGTCGTGCTGTTCGCCGAGGGCGGGGGAGGTCGCCCCGGGGACACGGACACCTCGGCCGCGTCGTGGCTCGACGTGCCCACCTTCGCGAGCATGGGCCGGCTGAGCGGCCTGGTGCCGACGGTCGGCATCGCGTCGGGCCGGTGCTTCGCCGGCAACGCCGCGCTGCTCGGCTGCTGCGACGTCGTGATCGCCACCGAGGACGCGACGATCGGCATGGGCGGCCCGGCGATGATCGAGGGCGGAGGTCTCGGGTCCTACCGGCCCGAGGAGGTCGGCCCCACGTCGGTGCAGGTGCCCAACGGCGTCGTGGACGTGCTCGTCGCAGACGAGGCAGAGGCGGTCGCCGTCGCGAGACGGTACCTCTCCTACTTCCAGGGGCCCGTCCGCGACTGGGAGTGCGCGGACCAGCGGCAGCTGCGGCACGCGCTGCCGGAGAACCGGGTCCGGGTGTACGACGTCCGCCGGGTCGTCGAGGGACTGGCCGACACCGGGTCGGTGCTCGAGCTCCGGCCGGCGTTCGGGGTCGGTGTGGTCACCGCCCTGGTCCGGGTCGAGGGACGCCCGATGGGCCTGGTCGCGAACAACCCCGCCCATCTCGGCGGGGCCGTCGACGCCGCGGCCGCGGACAAGCTCGCGCGCTTCCTGCAGCTGTGCGACGCGCACGGGCTCCCGGTGGTCTCGCTGGTGGACACTCCCGGCTTCATGGTCGGCCCGGACGCGGAGCGGACGGCCACGGTCAGGCACTTCAGCCGGGTCTTCGTCGCGGGCGCGAACCTCCGCGTCCCGGTGCTCGGCGTCGTGCTCCGCAAGGGCTACGGTCTCGGCGCCATGGCGATGGTCGGCGGCGGCTTCCACGTGCCGGTGGCGATGCTGGCCTGGCCCACGGGAGAGATCGGCGCCATGGGCCTCGAGGGCGCGGTGCGTCTCGGGTACCGACGCGAGCTCGACGCGATCGAGGACCCGGACGCGCGGCAGCGTGCCTTCGACGAGCTGCTCGCGGCGGCCTACGACAAGGGCAGGGCGGTCAACGCGGCGTCGGTGTTCGAGCTCGACGACGTGATCGACCCCGCTGACACGCGCCGGTGGATCCGCGAGACGCTCACCCTGCCCGTCGTACCCCCGTCGGGCGGGCGGCACCGCTTCGTCGACACCTGGTGAGCCTGGGGCAGGCCCTTCGGCCCTGGCGACCACCTCCTCGCGCAGCTTCGATGTTCGCGAGCTACGGCGGACTCCAGATCCTCGGCCGCACCGCCGGCTCCACCGCCGCCGAGCGGCGCGCCCGCCGCGGCGGCCTGGCCGTGGCTGACGCAGAGCTCGACCCGCGTCCACACCCTCGGTGCGGGACGCGAAGACCCCCCGGCTGGGTCATGGAAGCGCCGGGCCTGGGGGAGGAAAGTGGTCATGACCGGCCAACCGGACAAAAACTTTCCGACCCCCAGGAGGTCACGCCATGAAACCGACAGCGCGCAGGGCAGCCGCCTCAGCCGGGCTGATGCTCACTGCGACGGTGCTCGCCGCCGGCGTCCCCGGCCCGGCGACCGCGGCGGGCAGGAAGGCCGCCTTGCCGGCAGCCGGAGCGTTCACGGTCGGGGACGTCACCTTCGGTGCCCCGGAGAGCGTCAAGGGCGACAAGTGCAAGCTCACGGTCAACGGCACGCTGAGCTTCACCGGCGACGTCGCAGGGTCCGCCACGGGCACGACGACCGCGATCGTCTTCGCGACCTGCGACGACGCCCTGGTCGCCGCGCCGGGCACCTACTTCGACGTCTTCAGGTTCGAGGGCGACTTCACCGGCACCGTCCACGGTGAGGCCGCCGAGGGGACGCTCGTCTACGCCGGCGTGACGCAGGAGGGTGGCGACATCGACGCCCGCATCCGGCTGCGCGGCGAGGACGCCTGGGCGAGGCTGCAGACCACCGACGCCCTCGTCCTCCAGGGCGGCACCTTCAAGGGCAAGGCCAAGAAGCCGACATCCTGAGCGGTGGAGGAGCAGCCGGCCGTCAGGCGATCCGGCGGCCGGTGAGCTCGCGCCAGCGCAGCCGCACGAACAACGGGCGGGCGCCCTCGGCCCACGGCTTGGGGTCGTGGGCCCAGCGGATCTCCTCGATCTCCTCGACGTCCTCGACCATCTCGCCGTGGCCGCGGGCGACGACGCTCCAGCCCCGGTGGCTGCCCATGTCGATCTGGTCGACCTCGAAGGCGATGTCGCCTGCCCAGGCGTACGTGCCGAGGACGCTGTAGGGCGTGGTGCGGAACACGATCGAGTCGCCGTCGACCGCGTAGTTCACCGGGACGACGTGCGGTCCGTCCGGTGTACAGATCGCGGCCCGGCCGACCACGCTCGCGGCCAGCAGCCCGAGGCACTCCTCGGTGGACATCTCTTGCAGCAGACCCATGCGTTACCTCCCGGAGTTGCCACCAGCATGCGCCCGGACGGGCGGTCCCGGTCCGGGTCCAACGGCCTCAGGCCGGGGGTAGCAAGTCCCTCGCGGCTCGCCTGGCGAAGGCGGAGCATGGGGGCTGCAAGTAGATGAGATCCAGCTGGGAACACCCTTGCGTGGGTGAATGAACTGGTCGCATCCACGACAGGCGGAGATCCGCGGACCACAAGGCCCGTGGGTCTCCGTCGTCCGGGGCCGGCTCAGCCCGGCGGCTGGTCGAGGCCGCCGACGAGCGCG
>DASTPU010000184.1:0-6913 GCA_035762105.1 Nocardioidaceae bacterium
GCAGGGGTGCGGAAGTGCTCGCCGGCGGGGCGGATCGCCTCGTGCGCCTCCTGCGCGTTCTTGACCTTCGACTGGTAGGTGCGCGGCCGGTCGGGGAGGTACTCCGAGCCGAACAGCTCCCGGACCTGCTCCCGCGCCGCGGCGATCGCCGACTCCGACAGCGTGATGGAGTCGGTACGCATGTAGGTGATGAAGCCGTTCTCGTACAGCCGCTGCGCGATCGACATGGTCCGCGAGGCGCCGTACCCGAGCTTGCGGGAGGCCTCCTGCTGCAGCGTCGTGGTGCGGAACGGGGCGTACGGCGAACGGCGGTACGGCTTGGCCTCGACCGAGCGCACCTGGAACGACGTGTCGCGCAGCCCGTCGACCAGGGCTTCGGCGCGCGGACGGTCCAGGTGCACGACCTGCGCTCCGTCCTTGAGCTGTCCCAGCGACGTGAAGTCGCTGCCCCTCGCGACACGGGCGCCGTCGACGGAGTGCAGCTTGGCCGGGAACAGCCGCTCGTCGTGCTTGGCGCCGGCGTCGAAGCTGCCCTCGAGGTCCCAGTACGACGCGACCCGGAACGCCATCCGCTCCCGCTCGCGGTTCACGACGAGACGGGTGGCCACGGACTGGACACGGCCGGCGGAGAGGCCGGACATGACCTTCTTCCACAGCACCGGGGAGACCTCGTAGCCGTAGAGCCGGTCGAGGATGCGGCGCGCCTCCTGCGCCTCGACGAGGTCCACGTCGATGTCGCGGGGGTTCTCCACCGCGGCGTTGATCGCCTGCGGGGTGATCTCGTGGAAGACCATCCGCTTCACCGGGATCTTCGGCTTCAGCTCGTCGAACAGGTGCCACGCGATCGCCTCCCCCTCGCGGTCCTCATCGGTGGCGAGATAGAGCTCGTCGGCGTCCTTGAGGAGCCTCTTGAGCTTGGCGATGTGGCTCTTCTTGTCGCTGGAGACGACGTAGTACGGCTTGAAGTCGTTCTCGATGTCGACGCCGAGACGCGCCCAGGGCTCCCCCTTGATGGAGGCCGGGATGTCCGACGCGCTCTGGGGGAGGTCGCGGATGTGGCCGATGGAGGACTCCACGACGTAGCCGCGGCCCAGGTAGCCGGCGATCGTCTTCGCCTTGGCAGGCGACTCGACGATCACGAGCTTGGTGCCCGTGCCGTTGGCCTCGGCGTTGTTCTTCGTTGCCACGTCCTTGCATCCTCCATCAGTGCTCCCCGGCCCGGTTCTGGACCGGGGACTCGCACGCCACGGTAACGGTAACCGCCACAGAATCGGTTCCTGAGGTCGCCAGCCGGTCAGCGCGGTCCGGTCAGGAACCCCTCGACGAGGAGCTCGCGGACCACCGGAAGGTACGCCGAGCGCATCTCGGCTGCGTCCCGCCCCAGCAGGCCGGCCAGCGCGTCCAGGATCTGTCCGACGGTCAGGTCCCCGTCACAGGCGCCGACCAGGGCGGCCTCGGCGGTGTCCACCTGCCTGGCCCGGCGCAGGCCGCGCTGCTGCCGCAGCACGATCCGCTCCGGGTCCTCGGCGCCGGGCTCCCCGAAGGTCTCCTGACGTACGTCGACCCGCGCGGCGAGCCGGGTCCCGAGCAGGGCGTCGTCGTCGAGGGACCGCTCGAGGTCCACGCGGCGGCCCCATTCGGCGACCTCGGGCCCGAGCGGCTGCTCGACCTCATAGGGCCACTCCTCGAACCGCAGCACCGGCTCGTCCCGTTCGGTCCTCCTGAGGTTGAGCCAGCCGAAGCCGACCCCCTCGACGCCCTGCTCCTCGAACCACGCCAGCCACGCGTCGTAGCGCTCGGCGTACTTCGCGCTGCCGTGCAGGCCGGCGTCCTTGAGCCACAGCTCGACGTACTGCGCGGGGTCGGCGACCTCGCGCTGGACGACCCACGCGTCGCACCCGGAGCCGTCGACCCACTCCGCGAGCCGCTCGTGCCAGGGCCGGTCCTTCTCGATCACCCAGTTCGCGAGCACCTGGCACCACCCGCCGGGACGGAGCAGCGCGGGCGCCTCGGCCACCACGCGACGGACCACCTCGTCGCCGGGCAGGCCGGAGTCGCGGTAGACCAGCCGCTCCCCCGTGGCGGGCGAGATCACGAACGGCGGGTTGGTCACGATGAGGTCGAACCGCTCGCCGGCGACCGGCTCGTAGAGGCTGCCGGCGCGGACGTCCAGAGCCCCGTCCGCCGGCACGTCGTTGAGCTCGGCGTTGAGCCGGGTCATCCACAGGGCCCGCTCGTTGACGTCGGTGGCGACGACCTCACGGGCGTGGGTGGCCAGATGCAGCGCCTGGACGCCGCACCCGGTGCCCAGGTCCAGCGCCCGCTCCACCGGCTCGCGGACGGTCAGCTGCGCGAGCGACGTCGACGCCGAGCTGATCCCGAGCACGTGGTCGGGCCCGACCCGCAGGTTGCGCCCGTCGAGTCCGGGCGTCAGGTCGCTGAGCACCCACCAGTCGTGGTCCTCGTCGGCATAGGGGCGTACGTCGACCAGCGCGATCACCTGGTCACCCGTACGGCGGACGATGCCCATCTCCTCGAGAGCGCCCACGAGCCCGGGGAGCGCCTGCTCGGCGGCGTCGTGGGAGACCGCCGCCTGGAGCAGCCACAGCCGCGTGAGCGTGGCGAGCGGCGACCCGTCGGCCGTCCGACGCAGGCCCGGGGTGGTCTCGTTGCGGGAGAGGGCGGCGTGTGCCGTGGGACCGAGCAGGCCGGCCACACCGTCGTACGTGTAGCCGGCCTGCTCGAGCGCGGCACGCAGCCGCCGCATGCCCTCCGTCGTGTGTGCGGGCGTGGTCAGTCCTTCGACGCCTCGAACGTCTTGTGCCAGGCGTCCGGGGAGACCAGGTCGGGGAGCGCCTTGCGGTACTCCTCCGCGAGCCGCGGCCACTCCTTCGCCAGGCGGGTGTGGATCGCGATCGACCGCTGCAGGATGTCCTTGGCCAGCTGTGGGTCGCGCTTGTACCAGGACACCGAGGTGCCGTCGGCCGACGAGACCAGCGCCGAGTCGAACTGCATCAGCTTCCACCACTTCAGGTCGAGGTGGGGGACCGTCGTCTGCGGGTACTTCTTCGACAGCTCGCTGGGCGGCAGCACCTGCTTGATCGCGCCGCGGGCGACGGTCTTGAGCTTGCCGACCGGGCCGACCGGGGCCGAGGTGTCCTTGCCCTTGCGCGGGGGCTTCTTCCGGCGCGGGGGCGGGTAGGCGTCGATCTCCGCCTCGGCCCGGGAGTCGTCGTACCCCTTGCGCAGCTCACGCAGCTCGGGCAGCCGCTCGAGCACGTCGCGGTGCATCCGGTGCGGGCCCTCGAGGATGTCCTCGATCGCCATCAGGCCCATCTCGGCGGGGCTGTACTGCATCGACAGCAGGTGCCGGACCTGGGTCTGGAAGCTCTCCGCGACCAGGTTGCCGCCGTGCTCGTAGGGCGAGTGCAGCAGCGCCGCGACGATCCGGTTGCGGCGGTGGAAGTAGGCCTGCCAGTCGATGGTGTCGTCCTTCTCGTGCCACGGCACGTGCCAGACGGCGACACCGGGCAGGGTGACCGTCGGGTACCCCGCCTCCCCCGCGCGGAGACCGAACTCCGCGTCGTCCCACTTGATGAACATCGGCAGGGAGAGCCCGATCTCCTTGATCACCTTGGTCGGGATCAGGCACTGCCACCAGCCGTTGTAGTCCACGTCGATGCGACGGTGCAGCCACTGCGTCGAGCGCAGCGAGCGGGTCGCGAAGTTGTGGCCGTGCTTGGTGTTCGGAGCCGCGCCCCAGAACCAGCGCCAGCGGTCGACGGTCTCGCCGAAGGCGTGCATGACCGACCGGTCGTAGAGGCTGAACATCTGGCCGCCGACGATCGTGGGCTTCTTGGCGAGGTCACCGAACGCGACCGCACGGAGGATGCCCTCGGGCTCGGCCACGACGTCGTCGTCGAGCACCAGGACGTAGTCGGCGTCGCCCTTGGCGACGGTCTCGTCCATGGCGCGGGAGAACCCGCCGGAGCCGCCGAGGTTGCCCTGCTCGATCACGCGCAGCTTCGGGCCGAGCCTCGCGGCGGCGTCCGCGTAGCGGGGCTCGTCCTTGACCTTCTGCGTCCCCTGGTCGACGACGTAGATCTCGTCGACGATGTCGAGCACCTCCGGCTCGTCACCGAGGGCGACGAGCTGGTCGACACAGAAGTCGGGCCGGTTGAACGTGGTGATGCCGATCGACACGATGCCAGGTCGGGTGCGGTCGGTCTCGAACCCCCAGGTGCCGGAGAGCACCATCGCCTCACGCTCGCCGGCCTCGACGTCGAACCAGTACCAGCCGCCGTCGATGAACGGCTTCAGCGGCAGGTCGAAGGAGTAGGTCTTCTCGTCGGCGTGGTCGAAGGTGACGCCGTCGGCACGCTGGACGTGGCCCTTGGCGGTCGAGCGGTACACGGTGAGGGCACCCTCGCCGCGGACGGTGACCTCCAGGCGGACGGCCGGGAAGTGGGTCCAGCGGCGCCAGTAGCCGGCCGGGAAGGCGTTGAAGTAGGTGCCGAAGGTGAGCCGGCGCTCGGGCAGGATCAGCGCGCCCTCGTCGGTGACCTTGCCGAACCCGCTGAGGCTCACCGACTCCGTGGCGCCGGACTTGTCGGCGTTGGAGTAGTTGACCGCGTCGCCCTTGTCGTCGGCGGTGTCGCCGAGAGCGCCGGCCGAGGACTCGGACTGGGTGGCGCCGAAGCCGGAGACGCCGCCGACGTAGAGCGGTCGGATGTCGATCTCCTGGTCCGGGCGCATGATCGTGCGGTGCACCACACGGAAGCCCGTGTCTGTCGTGCTCTCCGCAGGTCCCCCGGTTGCGGGCATGGCGACGGTGTCAGTCAAGGCGATTCCTCGTAGATGGGGAAGGTTCGGGTCAAGACCCGGGCCACGCTACCAGCGTCCGGCCGGGTCGAGCCCATGCCGTGAGCAGCGCAACGTGCCCCCCGGCTCTGAGTTGTCGCTGCGTAGAATCCCCGCTCGGCGACCGGTCGAAACCAGGGGAGGCGGGCATGGCGAGCACGGTGTTCCTGCACGTCGGGGCTCCGCTGGCGCCCTCCACGACGCTCCGGGACGCCCTGGCCGGGCATCGCCGTCGGCTGGCCCGGGTCGGCGTCCTCTACCCGCCCGGCCACCTCGGCCATGACGGGGGTCACCGCGAGGCGGTGCTCGACGCGCTCAGCCTGACCGCGGAGGAGACCGTGCCGACCGGCTCCTGGGACCGGCTCGCCGAGGGCGTCCGCGACTGGCGCAGGGGTACGGCGGTCCTCTCGAACGAGCTTCTGGCGGATGCGAGCACGTCGCAGGTCGACCGGATCGTGTCGTCGCTCGGCTCGGCCGAGGTGCACGTGGTCTACGTGGCCCAGGACCTGGGGCGGGCGCTCCCCCGCGCCTGGCAGCAGTGGGTCCACAGCGGAGGCACGGTCCCCTGGTCGTCGTACGCCTCACGCGTGGTGAACCGGGAGGCGCACCGCATGGGGCGGGTGTTCTGGCACTCCCACGACCTGGCGGCCGTGCTGGGCCGCTGGGCGGGGCGGGTGCCCGCGGACCACGTGCACGTGGTGACCGCGGCGCCCGGCGACACCGAGCGGACGTGGGCGCGGTTCGCGCAGACGCTCGGCATCGACCCGCAGCGCTTCCGTCTCGGCGCCGGACCGGAGAACGGCCTCGCGGCCCTGGCCGGGACCGAGGTGGTCCGCCTGCTCAACGCGGCCTCCGGGGTCGACGCCGAGGTGGACCGCAGGAACCTGGAGCGGCTGACGGGCTTCGCCCTTGCCGTGCCCGGGCCCGGGCCGCGGATCCCCGCCGAGCTGCGCGACGCGGCGGCTGCCGAGACCGAGCGGATGGTCGACGCGGTCCGCCGCCACGGCTGGGAGCTGGTCGGCGACGCGGATGACCTCCGGGCCGACGACAACGCGTTCGCCGCCACGCCGTCGGACGTCCGGCCGGGGACCGAGGACGTCGTGCGAGCCCAGACCGAGGCGTTGCGCGAGCTGTGCACGCGTCCCCAGGAACGCCGAGGGCCCGCCGGCGTGCGCCGACGGGCCCTGCGGGTGCTGCGGGGTCGGGTCAGGCCTTGACCGTCTCCGTCTCCGGGTGCTCGCTGATCGCCACCGAGCGCCGCTTGGAGTTGTAGACGGCACCCGCGATGATCAGCGCCGCGACCAGGGCGATCGCGATGCGCATGCCGTCGTTCTGGTCCTGGCCCACCGACATCGCCACGACGGCGGGTGCGATGAGCAGCGAGACCAGGTTCATCACCTTGATCAGCGGGTTGATCGCGGGGCCGGCGGTGTCCTTGAACGGGTCGCCGACCGTGTCACCGATGACCGTGGCCTCGTGGGCGGGCGAGCCCTTGCCGCCGTGGTGGCCGTCCTCGACCAGCTTCTTGGCGTTGTCCCAGGCGCCACCGGAGTTGGCCAGGAAGACCGCCATCAGCGTGCCCGTGCCGATCGCACCGGCCAGGTAGGCGCCCAGCGGCGCCGCGCCCAGGCCGAACCCGACCGCGACCGGGGCGAGCAGCGCCAGCAGCCCGGGCGTGGCGAGCTCGCGCAGCGAGTCCCGGGTGCAGATGTCCACGACCTTGCCGTACTCGGGACGGCCGGTGCCCTCCATGATCCCGGGGATCTCGCGGAACTGGCGACGCACCTCGAACACCACGGCTCCCGCCGCGCGGCCGACCGCGTTGATCGCCAGGCCGGAGAACAGGAACACCACCGCGGCGCCGATCAGCAGGCCCACGAGGTTCGCCGGGTTCGCGACGTTCAGCACGCCGACCAGCTCGAGCATCTGCTCGGCCGTCTCGCCCTCGGCGCCGGAGTCCTCGGCAGCACCCGACACGGCGTTCGTGAACGAGCCGAACAGCGCGGTGGCCGCGAGCACGGCGGTCGCGATCGCGATGCCCTTGGTGATCGCC
>DASTPU010000185.1:0-4245 GCA_035762105.1 Nocardioidaceae bacterium
TGCCGTTGCGGCGTCGCCAAGATCATCTGCCTGGCCGTTCGTGCCAGCCGAGTCCTTGAACGTGGTCTGGCCGTCCGCACCAAGGCGAACGTTGGCAGCGGGCAGGAGTGCAACCGTGTACGTGGTACCAGCGGTGAGTCCGCTCACGGTGTACTGGCGGTCGTCGCCGGTTCCCTCGGAGGCGCCGGTGAGCGCGGTGAGAGTCACAGACTCCTGCGGCGTCACCGCGAAGTCCTGGTTAGTAGCGCACTCCGAAGCTGCCTTCTCCATGGTTGCCTCAGCTGCCGTGGTGATGGCAGCCGGACCACCGAAGAGGTGACCGTCGATGAGCGTCGGGCAGTGAGCCTTCAGGTAGTCAAGGACGTCGTCCGGGTTGCTCTCGCTACGAGTAACGAGCATCGGGCTCTTTTCCTTGCCCTCGAGCGGGCCACCAGCAAGCGCGTCGGCGCCATAGCCCTTGGTGTAGCCAGAGGCCACACCGAGGTGCTTGTTGGTGAAGCCGAGGTTCTTCAGCGCCCACTCAGCGGCGAGCTCGGAGGTCTCCGAGCGGTCCGCACCGGCGAAGCGCTCGAGAACGGTGATCCCGTTCGCCTCGAGCTTCGCAACAACAGCCGCGCCGACAGCGTCGGTGCCGCCCATGATGAGAACCTTGGTGACGCCGGCACCCTTGAGCGCGGCGATGACCTCGTCATCGATGTTGTTCTCGCGGCTCAGGCCGAGCGGGTGACCCTGGTAGGAGATCGGGCCCGCAGCGAGAGCGTCAGGGAAGTTCTGACCGGTCGCGATGACGCCGACACCGTTGACAGCAGCGCCGCCGGCCTCGATGACCTCGGCGTTGGTCAGGTAGCGGTCGCTACCCGCGATGCGGGTGACGGTGTAACCCTCGGCCTCGAGAGCGTCGACCTGCTCCTCGGGGACGACCGTCTCACCACCGACAACGGTGATGTTCTTGGTGCCGTCCTCCTCGAGCTGGGCGAGGACGGACTTCGGGGTGAACTCCGCACGGGTCAGGAGGATCGGGTCCTCCTTCTCGCCTGCAAGGAAGTTGGCGGTCAGAGCGTCGGCGTAGAAGCCGGGCTGCGCGTTGGCCAGGATGACGTCGGTGTTCGTCGCGGCGTACTCGTCCGCGACGATCGTCGAGGTCTCGTAACGGTCCTCGCCGCCGAGGCGGTCGAAGCTGAAGCCCGCGGCCGCGTTGGCAGCGCCGGCGCCCATGGCGCCTGCACCGAGCGTGAGGGTTACCGCGAGGCTGGCAAGCCCAGCCTTACGCAACCCGTTGGATGACTTACTCAAGATCTCCTCCATAGAGACTCTTTAGTGAACAGTGGGGATCGTCCCCCGGTGAACGACTGCGACCCCACGGATCTCAGCCTCCCGGCACACCTCTACAGGTGGCGAGCCTGGACATTACTCGCGTTTGAATCCTTCCCACAAACAGGTTCAAAGCACGATTTGGGTTCACGCCTTACTGCTTATGGCGAGTCCTGTAGAACCCGCAGGAAAGGCTTTCACACCTTTCCCAATCGTCACACTAGCCCACCACCCCCTGGATGTCAGCGCCTGACGTACAAAACCGCTTTATCACGATTCAGACACGGGAAGCTTTGGGCCAGTGAACGGAGTTCAGTCCGACTCGGCTGGGAACCTGCGTCCCCATCCGAAGGCGTAACCGCACGGACACACCGGAAAGTTACGCGCCTCTTCATAACGAACTGGACTATTTCCGGCACCCCTCGAACGAACCAGTTCCTATAGTCATAGCGGACTACTCATGCCATAGCCCGACAGGGCTAGATCAGTCCCTTTTCCTGCAGGTAGTCCTCAGCCACGTCGGACGCGAGCTGGCGCTCGGCGTCGACGGCGGCGTTGAGGCGCATCAGGTCTTCCGTGGTGAGGACGTCCGAGAGGCCGTTGAGGATGCCTTCGACCTCGGGGTTCTGCTCGAGGAAGTCGGTGCTCACGACCGGCACGAGGTTCTCGGCGTTCTGCCAGTCCTTGTCGTCCTCGAGCACCACGAGCTCCAGCTGCTCGATCTGGCCGTCGCTCGTGCCCACCTGGCCGAGCTGCACCTCGCCGGAGGTCAGCGCGTCCTTGGTCTGCGGGGAGCCGAAGCCCAGCGGCTCGAAGTCGCTGATCTGGATGCCGTAGACCTCCTCCAGGCCGCCCTGGCAGTCCGGGCGGTCGGGGCAGTCGGGCGCGGCGGCGAGCGCGATGGGCTTCCCCAGCTCGCCGAGGTCGCTCAGCGTCGTGACCTGGTTCTCGTCCGAGAACTGCTGCGTGACGGCGAAGGCGTTGGCGTCCTCGGCCTGAGCCGGCTGGAGCGGCGTCATGTTCTTCTCCGCCGCGAGCTCCTCGAGCTGAGCCATCGTCTCCTCCACGTCGGGCGAGGCGACCGGCTCGGCGTCGGGGCCGTTGATCTCGCGGTTGAGGTACTCCGTCATCGACGACACGTACTCGGGTGCGACGTCGACGTCGCCGCTGGCGAGCTGGCCGGCGTAGATCGCGCGGTCGCCCACGCCCTTCAACGTCGGCTCGTACCCCTCGGCCTCGAGCAGGGCGGCGTACATCTCCGCCATGATCGACATCTCTGTGTAGTCCTGGTACGCGATGACCACCTCACCGCCGCCACCGCTGTTGCCGTTGCCGCCGTCGCCGCCCTCGTTGAGCGCGTCGGTGCCGCCGTCACCGCATGCGGCGACGAGCAACAGGGGCGCGGCCATGGCGACCGCCAGCGTGCGTCGTACTCGGGTCGTCCTCGATCGCAGAGATCGCATCAGCGTCCCCCTTCTGTGTCCCGCGGCGGGGCCGCGCGTGTCCGGTGGGCGCCAATACCTGCACCCGCGGGTTTCACACTAGCGAGTCGACCCCGGCGGACGCACGAGTCTTTTGCCCCGAGGAACGCCCGGGGGGCAACCTCACCGAAACGCGGACAGCGGGTCGACGACGTGCTTACGGTCAGTAGGTCCCGTCACGACGACTCGGAGGTCCGCGGTGAACAAGGCAGCGGCATTCACGACAGCCCTCACGCTCCTGCTCGCTCCCGCTGCCGTGGTGGTGAGCTCACCGGCAGGCGCGGTCCCGGACACCGGCCAGAAGGCCCGCACCGCGCATGAACGGATCGTTGACTACTGGACGTCGGCCCGCCGTGCGTCCGCGGTCCCCCTCGACGTCACGCTCCCGGAGACGCGCGCGAAGGGCGGGAAGCCCACGAGGCCTGGCGCCGGCGACGGTGGTGGCGGTGGTGGCACCACCCTGTCCACGACCACCGGGGCGGTCTGGTCGGACATGACGGCGGCAGTCGCTCGGACGACCGGCAAGGTGTTCTTCACCCTCGGCGGCACCAACTACGTCTGCTCCGCCTCGGCGGTGGAGGGCGGCTCCGTCAACCTGGTCCTCACCGCAGGGCACTGCGTGTGGGACGACACCGCCGGCTTCGCCAGCCGCTGGGTCTTCGTCCCCGGCTACGACGGTGGGACGGAGCCGTACGGGAGGTGGACGGCGTCCGCCCTCTTCACCACCGCGGGATGGTCGGAGTCGGGCGACGCCTTCCCGGACGACGCCGGACTGGTCGCCGTGACGGACGGCGGCTCGGGTTCTCTCGCCGAGACCCTGGGCACGACACTGCCGACCATGGCCGCGCAGAGCGGCCAGGACCTCTCCGGTGCCGTCTACTCGGCGTTCGGCTACCCCGCCGCGCAGAAGTACCGGGGCACGACGCTCGCCTACTGCGAGGGGCCGGTGCAGAGCGGTACCGGCCGGGACGCCGACACCATGTCCATGGCCTGCGACATGACCGGCGGCTCGTCGGGCGGGCCGTGGTACAGCGCGGCGAACGGCACCGGCCAGATCGTCTCGGTCAACAGCTACGGCTACCAGGGCCTCATCCGCATGTTCGGGCCGACGTTCGACAGTGCGGAGTCCGTCATGTACGCCGCGGCCTCCGACGGGCTGTGCGCCGACACCGCCGAGGTCTGCAAGACCGTGACGCCGTAGCCGCCGCTCGGCCCTCAGGCTGCCGACGCCGCGCTGCTTCGGTCGTCGCTGCGGAGCCGCCGCGGAGCAGCGGTACGACGGGCGCGGGCGACCGGGTCGAGGTACCGCTGGAGCACCACCATCACGCCCTCGAGCACCAGCGCGATCACCGCGACGACCAGCGCACCCGCGACGACCATCGGCACGTCCTGCCTCCGGAAGCCCAACGTGATGATCCGGCCCAGACCCGGGCCGGCGACCAGGGCCGCGATG
>DASTPU010000186.1:0-2660 GCA_035762105.1 Nocardioidaceae bacterium
GGGCCCGATGCCTGACCGACCAATCCCCCACAAGATGTTCATGGGCCAGAGCACTCCGGCGGCAACTAGTGGTCACGTCCGGAAGTTCGTCTGGGGTTCAAGTCCAGGCGGTGGGGTCGCCGAGGTAGAGGCCGGAGGCGGTGTCGAGGGCGTCTTCGGCGGTGCCGACGGGTGAGCCGGTGGGTAGGTAGGAGTCTTCGTAGTCGTCGTGGCTGCCGCGGTAGATCGCGAAGCCCCAGGTGGTGGCGGAGCCGGTGTAGCGCAGCCGGCACAGCCGCAGCGTGTCGCCGTCGGGCAGGACGCCGTCGACGTAGGCGAATCCGGCGCGGTACCGCAGCCGCACGTCGGTCAGCGCGGGCCATCGCTCGCGGGCGTGCCTGCTCAGTCGCTGCTGCAGCGACGACTTGGTCGAATCGGGGATCTTCGCCACGCCCGTCATCTTGTCCGAGACAGCACCCTGCGGGTGCCCTCGGCGTGTTGCCTGCCGGCGCGGGCCGCCTGGCCGGACAAAGGACCCATGAGCAGTTGCCGCGCCCTCGTGGTTGTTCTGTCCGCCGTCGATGAGGTGGTGCTGCGGGCGCGGGCCCGCGCCGGGCGCTCGGAGCATCGGGACGTGGTCCGCGCGAAGATCGTGCTGGCGGCTGCCGCGGGCGAGACGAACCAGGTGATCGCCGCGGCGCTGGGGCTGTGCGTGGATACCGTGCGCAAGTGGCGCCGCCGGTTCGCGGTCCGTGGCCTGCCCGGGCTGGATGACTTGCCCCGAAGCGGGCGGCCGCGCCGGTTCACCGCGGTGCAGGTCGCCCAGGTCAAGGCGCTGGCGTGCACCCTGCCGGCCGAGACCGGGCTGCCGCTGTCGCGGTTCTCCAGTGCCGCGCTGGCCGCCGAGGTCATGGCTCGCGGCCTGGTCGAGTCGGTGTCGGCGACGACGGTGCGCCGCTGGCTGGACGATGATGCGATCAAGCCCTGGCAGCACCGGTCCTGGATCTTCCCGCGTGACCCGCTGTTCGCGGCCAAGGCCGGCCCGGTGCTGGACCTGTACGACCGCCGCTGGAACGGGAAAGACCTCGGCGAGGACGAGTACGTCATCAGCGCCGATGAGAAGTCCCAGCTGCAGGCGCTTCGCCGCCGCCACCGCGGCCTGGAACCGGGGCCCGGGCGGACCCGGCGGGTGGAGTTCGAGTACCGCCGCGGCGGCACCCTGGCCTACTTCGCGGCCTACGACGTCCACCGCGCCCAGGTCCTCGGTCGGATCGCCCCCAAGACCGGGATCGAGCCGTTCACCGACCTGGTCGAGCAGGTGATGACCACCGAGCCGTACGCCTCGGCCTCCCGGGTCTTCTGGGTCGTCGACAACGGCTCCTCCCACAACGGCCAGCGCTCCATCGACCGGATGACCGCGGCCTGGACGAACGCGACCTTGGTGCACCTGCCGATTCACGCGTCCTGGCTGAACCAGGTGGAGATCTACTTCTCGATCCTGCAACGCAAGGCGATCACCCCGGCCGACTTCACCGACCTCGACGACCTGGCCACACGGATCCTGGCGTTCCAGGACCGCTACAACGCCACCGCCCAGCCCTTCCACTGGACCTACACCCGCGACGACCTCAACGCGTTCATGAAGCGGCTGAACGATCAGCACCCCAGCCCCGAAGTCCGCGACGCGGCATGACCCCGGACGAACTTGCGGGCGTGGCCACTAGCCAGGCCCCGACGCCTTCACCCTCGCTGTAGTAACACGACCCTGATCGGCCCCGTCCGCGTTCCTGCAGGTCAGCAGCCCTTTCCGGCCACTCGTGTGCTCATGATCTTCGGAAGTCCGGCCTAGTGTCGCGTGTCCGAAGTCTTCTTGCGGGGGACGGCTCTGCTGACGATCTCGTCGGCGGTCTTGGTCCAGACGAATGGTTCGCAGCGGTCGTTCCAGCCGTCGATGAAGGTTTCGATGGCGGCGACGAGGTCCTTGACCGAGGTGAAGGTGCCGCGGCGGATCGCCTGACGGGTGATGATCCCGAAGAAGATCTCGACCATGTTCAGCCACGACCCGCTGGTCGGGGTGAAGTGCATCGTCACCCGCGGGTTGCGGGCCAGCCACGCCTTGACCTTGGGGTGCTTGTGGGTGGCGTAGTTGTCGCAGACCACGTGCAGCGGCACGCGCGGGTAGGCCCGGGCGACCTGCTTGAGGAACGCCAGGAACTCCCGGTGGGTGTGCTGCTGGAAGCACCGGTCGGTGACTAGGCCGGTGGCGACCTCCAGCGCTGCGAACAGCGTGGTGGTGCCGTTGCGCTTGTAGTCGTGGGTCTGCTTCTCGGGGAGCCCCGGTCGCATCGGCAGGATCGGCGCGGTCCGGTCCAGCGCCTGGATCTGGCTCTTCTCGTCGATCGAGAGCACCACCGCCTTGTCCGGCGGGTTCAGGTACAGCCCGACCACGTCGCGGATCTTGGCCTCGAGCTCGGGGTCGGTGGAGAACTTGAAGGTCTCGGTCCGCCACGGTTGCAGGTTCCACTTGCGCCAGATCCGCGCCACCGTGGCATCGCCACACCCGAGCTCTTGGGCGAGCAGCCGGGTGGACCAGTGCGTGACCCCGAGCCGCTTCGGTGGAGGCTCCAGGGTCCGGGCCACGATGGCGGCGTCATCGACCGTCTTGGGCCGCCCCGAGCGCG
>DASTPU010000187.1:0-47510 GCA_035762105.1 Nocardioidaceae bacterium
ACGATCCACTCGGTGGCGTCGTTCTTCGTCTCCCGCGTCGACACCGAGGTGGACAAGCGCCTCGACGCGCTCGCCGCGGAGGGCACCGACGACCTCAAGGGCAGGGCCGGCATCGCCAACGCACGTCTGGCCTACCGCGAGTTCGAGGAGGTCTTCAGCAGCGACCGCTTCGTGGCGCTGAAGGAGCGGGGCGCCCGCGAGCAGCGTCCGCTGTGGGCCTCCACGGGCGTCAAGAACCCCGAGTACTCCGACACCATGTACGTCACCGAGCTCGTCGTCCCGAACACCGTCAACACCATGCCGGAGAAGACGATGGACGCCTTCGCCGACCACGGCGAGGTGCACGGCGACCGGGTCACCGCGATGTACGACGACGCCCAGCAGGTCATGGACCGGCTCGAGGAGCTCGGCATCCACTACGACGACGTGATCGCGGTGCTCGAGCGCGAGGGCGTCGAGAAGTTCGCCGCCTCCTGGGACGAGATGGTCGACACGGTCCGCAAGAGCATGGAGGGTGCTGCCAAGTGAGCCAGGCGCTGGAGGTCGCGGCCACCGGCGCCGCTGCAGAGGCGGTCACCCGCTGGGTCCCCAAGCTCGTCGAGGAGCGGTTCGCGAGCCGGCTCTTCGACAAGGACGCCACGCTCTGGGGCGAGGCAGCCAAGGAGGAGGCGTCGGTCCGGCTCGGCTGGGTCGACCTCCACCGCACCTCCCGGCCGCTCGTGGGCGCGGTCAACGCGCTCCGCAGCGAGCTCGAGGAGGAGGGCATCACCCGCGTCGCGCTCTGCGGCATGGGCGGCTCCTCGCTCGCCCCGGAGGTCATCTGCGCGACCCACGGCGTCGAGCTGACCGTCGTCGACTCCTCCCACCCCGACCAGGTGCGGGCCGCCGTCGGCGACCGTCTCGGAAGCACCGTGGTCGTGGTCTCCAGCAAGTCCGGCTCGACGGTCGAGACCGACTCGCAGCGCCGCGCCTTCGAGCAGGCGTTCCGGGACGCCGGCCTCGACCCGACACGCCGCATGGTCTTCGTCACGGACCCCGGCAGCCCGCTGGACAAGCAGTCCCGTGAGGCCGGGTACCGGGTGGTCAACGCCGACCCGACAGTCGGCGGCCGCTACTCCGCGCTGACCGCCTTCGGCCTCGTGCCGAGTGGTCTGGCCGGGGCGGACATCGAGGCGCTCCTCGACGACGCCGAGACGGTGGCCGACCTCCTCGCCGACGACGCCGAGGGCAACCCCGGTCTCCGGCTCGGCGCCGCCATCGCCGGAGCCGACCCGCTGCGCGACAAGCTCGTGCTCGTCGACGACGGCTCGGGTCTCGTGGGCTTCCCCGACTGGGCCGAGCAGCTCGTCGCCGAGAGCACCGGGAAGGACGGCACCGGCCTGCTTCCCGTGGTCGTGGCCGACAGCACCGACCCCGAGGTCGTGCTGCCGCCGCAGGACGTGACCGTGGTCCGGCTCACCGGCGACGTCGCGGACGAGGAGTCGGCGACCGCCGAGGCCGCCGCGAGCTCCGACGGCGCGGACGTCTGGGTCGCCGGGGGCCTCGGTGCCCAGCTGCTGCTCTGGGAGGTCGCCACCGCCGTCGCCGGCCGGATCCTCGGCATCGACCCCTTCGACCAGCCCGACGTGGAGAGCGCCAAGAAGGCCGCCCGGTCGCTGCTCGAAGGCACCCCCGAGCAGTCCTCCCCCGTGCTCACCGACGGTCCCGTCGAGGTGCGCGCTCCGGGCGACGCCTCCTGGCTGGAAGGCGCCACCGACCTCGGCTCGGCCGTCACCGCGCTGCTGGACCAGCTCGACGCGTCCCGTGGCTACGTCGCGGTCATGGCGTACCTCGACCGACCCGCTCTCCCGGAGCTCGAGGACGTCCGCCGTACCCTCGCCGTGCGCAGCAGGCGACCGGTGACCTTCGGGTGGGGTCCGCGGTTCCTGCACTCCACCGGGCAGTTCCACAAGGGCGGACCCGCCGTGGGTGTGTTCGTCCAGATCACCGACGAACCCCGCGAGGACCTGCCGGTTCCCGGCCGCGACTTCTCCTTCGGCACGCTCGTCGCCGCCCAGGCGGCAGGCGACGCGAACGTCCTGGCGGAGCACGGCCGGCCGGTGCTCCGGCTGCACCTGACCGACCCCGAGGAGGGGCTGCGGCGGGTGCGGGAGGCGCTCGCGTGAGCCCCACCCTCACCGCCGAGACGCCCGAGAACCCGCTCCGGCAGCCGCAGGACCGGAGGCTGCCCAAGATCGCCGGACCCTGCAGCCTGGTGATCTTCGGTGTCACCGGCGACCTCGCCCGCAAGAAGCTGATGCCGGCGGTGTACGACCTCGCCAACAGGGGGCTGCTGCCGCCCGGCTTCTCTCTCGTCGGGTTCGCCCGGCGGGACTGGGCGGACCAGGACTTCGCCCAGGTCGTGCACGACTCGGTCCGGGAGAACTCCCGGACCGAGTTCCGCGAGGAGGTCTGGCAGCAGCTCGCCGAGGGCTTCCGCTTCGTCCCCGGCGACTTCAACGACGACGCCGCCTTCGACCAGCTGCGGAGGACCGTCGAGGAGCTCGACCGGATCCGGGGCACGGGCGGCAACCACGCGTTCTACCTGTCGATCCCGCCGCGCTTCTTCAACGACGTGGTCGGCCAGCTCAAGGAGCACGGCCTGGCCGATCCCACGGCGGAGTCGTGGCGGCGCGTCGTGGTGGAGAAGCCCTTCGGCTCGGACCTGAAGACCGCCCAGGAGCTGAACGCGACGATCTCCGAGGTCTTCCCGCCCGAGTCGGTGTTCCGCATCGACCACTACCTCGGCAAGGAGACGGTGCAGAACATCCTCGCGATGCGCTTCTCCAACACGCTGTTCGAGCCGATCTGGAACGCCAACTACGTCGACCACGTTCAGATCACGATGGCCGAGGACATCGGGATCGGGGGCCGGGCAGGGTACTACGACGGCATCGGCGCGGCCCGTGACGTGATCCAGAACCACCTCCTCCAGCTGATGGCGCTGATCGCGATGGAGGAGCCCACGTCCTTCGACGCGCGCCACCTCCGCGTGGAGAAGCGCAAAGTGCTGGAGTCCGTCGTACTCCCCCGCCGTCTCGACCTGACCACGGCCCGGGGCCAGTACACCGAGGGCTGGGCAGGCGGTGTGAAGGTGCCCGGCTACAAGCAGGAGCAGGACATCCCGCAGACCTCGCGGAACGAGACCTACGCCGCGATCAAGCTGAACATCGAGTCCCGCCGCTGGGCCGGTGTGCCGTTCTACATCCGCACCGGCAAGCGCCTCGGGCGCCGCGTCACCGAGGTCGCGGTGGTGTTCAAGAAGGCGCCGCACCTGCCGTTCTCGCTCACCGCGACCGAGGAGCTGACCCAGAACGCGCTGGTCATCCGGGTGCAGCCCGACGAGGGCATCACGATGCGGTTCGGCTCCAAGGTGCCCGGCACCGCCATGGAGATCCGCGACGTGACGATGGACTTCGCCTACGGAGGCACCTTCACCGAGTCCAGCCCGGAGGCCTACGAGCGGCTCATCCTCGACGTGCTGCTCGGCGAGGAGCCGCTCTTCCCCCGCCAGGAGGAGGTCGAGCTGTCCTGGAAGATCCTCGACCCGGTGGTCGAGTACTGGGCCGAGCACGGGAAGCCCGACACGTATCCCGCCGGCACGTGGGGACCGCCCTCGGCCGACCGGATGCTGGCCCGCGACGGCCGCACCTGGAGGCGGCCATGACCCGACCCCACGAAACCGCTCGCTCCGCTCACGCTTCCGAGGGGGCCCCGGGATGACCCGACCCCACGAAACCGCTCGCTCCGCTCACGCTTCCGAGGGGGCCCCGGGATGATCGAGCTGACCGACACCACCTCGAGCGCGATCGCGGCGGAGTTCGTCAAGGCCCGCCGTCGTGCCGGAAGCCCCGCGATGGGGATGGTGATGACGCTGGTCTTCGTCGTGGACGACGACGACGCCGAGGCGGCCATGAAGGCGGCCCGCAGCGCCTCGCGAGAGCACCCGGCCCGCGTCCTCGGTGTCATCCGCGGCGACGGCCGGGGCACCGGCCGGGTCGACGCCCAGGTCGGCATCGGCTCGGGCTGGACGGGTGAGACCGCGATGATCCGGCTCAGCGGCGAGGTCACCAAGCACGCCGAGTCCGTCGTCGTACCCCTGCTGCTCCCGGACTCCCCCGTCGTCGTGTGGTGGCCCACGAAGGCCCCCGAGAACCCCGCCGCCGACCCGCTCGGCCAGCTCGCCCGGCGAAGGATCACCGACGCCGCCGCCATGCCGCGCAACAAGGCGAAGGCGATGCTGACGCAGTGCCAGTCCTACGCCCCCGGCAACACCGACCTGGCCTGGACCCGGGTCACCACGTGGCGCGCCCTGCTCGCCGCGGCGCTGGACCAGCACCCCGGCAAGGTGCTCTCGGCCACCGTCAGCGGTGAGCGGATCAGCCCCAGCGCCGAGCTCCTGGTCGCCTGGCTGACCGACAGGCTCCGGGTGAACGTCGACCGCAAGAGCTCGGACGGCCCGGGCATCACCTCGGTCACCCTGGAGACGCGCACCGGCCCGGTCTCGATCGTGCGCCACGACGGCAAGATCGCGACGTTGAGCGTGCCCGGTCAGCCGGACCGGCCGGTCGCCCTGAAGCGGCGCGACATCGAGGAGCTGCTCGCCGAGGAGCTCCGGCACCTCGACCCCGACGAGGTGTACGCCGACACCGTGAAGACGCTGGTCCGCCTCGACAGCGGCTCCGCACGTCCTCGCGGCGGACGCAAGACCACGAGGAGCGCGTCGTGACCGTCGAGGTCCTGCCGTCCACCGACGAGCTGGCCCGGGTGGTCGCCACCCGGCTGGTCGAGCGTCTGCTCGAGGTCCAGCGCGACGGGCGGGTCCCGTCGGTCGTCCTCACCGGGGGCAGCATCGCGGAGGCGGTGCACCGGGCTGTCCTCTCCGTCCGCGAGCACGGTTCCGTCGACTGGTCGCGGGTGGAGGTCTGGTACGGCGACGAGCGGTTCGTGCCCGCCGGCGACGGCGACCGCAACGCGCTTCAGGCCCGGAACGCCCTCCTCTCCGCGCTCCCCCTCGACGCCGACCGGGTCCACGAGATGCCGGCGTCCGACGGGGCGCACGGCGACGACGCGGACGCGGCGGCCGCCTCCTACGGCGCCGAGGTGCTCGACGTCCTCGGCGACGACGGGCGGTTCGACGTACTCATGCTCGGGGTGGGGCCCGACGGGCACTGCGCCTCGCTGTTCCCCGGGCACGAGGCGGTGCGCGCACGCGGGGTCGCGGTCGCCGTGCACGACTCCCCCAAGCCCCCGCCGACGCGGATCTCACTGTGCATGGACACCCTCGGCCGGGCCGACGAGGTCTGGTTCATCGCCTCCGGCGACGGCAAGGCGCAGGCGGTCCACGACGCGCTCACGAGCGCCGACGTGATGGCCGTGCCCGCCTCGGGTCCGAAGGGCCGTGAGCGGACGGTGTGGTTCCTCGACACCGAGGCCGCCTCCCGGCTTCCGGACAGCGCCTAGCCCGCCTGGCGCCGCCGTAGACCGAACGGCCCCCGGTCACAGGACCGGGGGCCGTTCGACGTCGGGGCTCAGAAGATGATCTCGCCGCGCTTGCGACGCTCACGCAGGGTCTGGATCGCCTCGTCGAGGATGTCGGCAGCCTCCTTGTCGGAGCGCCGCTCCTTCACGTACGCCAGATGCGTCTTGTAGGGCTCGATCTTCGGCGGCGGCGGCGGGTTGTCCGAGTCCAGGCTGGCCGGGAGACCGCAGCGGGGGCAGTCCCACGAGTCCGGGATCTGCGCCTCGACGGCGAAGGTGATCACCGACTGGTGCCGGTGCGCACAGAAGTACACGACGCGCTGCCGTGGGGCAGCCTCTCCGCGCTCCGCCTCGCCCATGGGCCCGGCTCCGACACGGCTGCCACGAATGGCGCTTCCTCCACCAGCCACGCTCAGTACTCCTCGTCAGGGTCGAAGCGAGTGCCTGTCAGGCACCCGTCTTGAGCAGTAGTCCCAGGGCGACGACGCAGGCGAACCAGATGATGCCGGCCCCGATCGTGATCCGGTCCAGGTTGCGCTCGGCAACCGACGAGCCGCCCAGGCCGCTGGACACGCCGCCACCGAACATGTCGGACATGCCGCCACCCCGGCCCTTGTGAAGCAGGACCAGCATGATCAGCAGCAGGCTCGTCAGGATGAGCAGGACGGTGAAGACGGTAGTCACGGTGGGAAAGCCTAACTCACGCTTGGGCCGTCAGAGGACAGGCATGTCGTAAAACCGGCAGATGCCGCCGAACTCGTCGGCCTGGAGGCTCGCGCCGCCGACCAGACAGCCGTCGACGTCCGCCTTCTCCATGATGCCGGCCACGTTGGCGGCCTTGACCGAGCCGCCGTACAGGATGCGCACCTTGGCCGCCGCGTCCTCGGAGTACGCCTCCGCGATCTTGCCGCGGATCGCCCCGCAGACCTCCTGGGCGTCGTCAGGGGTGGCGACCTCGCCGGTGCCGATCGCCCACACCGGCTCGTAGGCGACGACCAGGTCGGCGACCTGCTCGGCGCTCAGACCCGCCAGCGAGCCCTCGACCTGCTCGAGCGTGTGCTCGACCTGGCGGCCCTCCTTGCGGACCTCGAGCCCCTCCCCCACGCAGACGATCGGGGTCATCCCCGCGTCGATCGCCTTCTTCGCCTTGGCGTTGACGAGCGCGTCGGTCTCGCCGTGGTACTCACGACGCTCGGAGTGCCCGACCACGACGTAGGAGCAGCCGAGCTTGGCCAGCATCCCGGCGGAGATCTCACCCGTGTAGGCACCGTTGTCGTGGGCGGACACGTCCTGTGCGCCGTACTTGATCTTGAGCCGGTCACCGTCGACGAGCGTCTGCACCGAGCGGATGTCGGTGTAGGGCGGGACGACGGCGACCTCGACCTTGTCGTAGTCGTGCTTCTTGTCCGAGAGCGTCCACGCGAGCTTCTGGACCAGCACCACCGCTTCCTGGTGGTTGAGGTTCATCTTCCAGTTGCCGGCCATGAGCGGCACGCGCTTCGCCTTGGTGTCAGCCACAGTCGTCCTGTCCTTGTGCAGAGTTGGGTGAGAGCTCGGGGGCGACCCGCCGGGCCGCCCCCGAGCTGTTGCGTGTCAGGCGAGTACGTCGATGCCGGGCAGGTTCTTGCCCTCGAGGTACTCGAGGCTCGCTCCGCCACCGGTCGAGATGTGACCGAACGCCGACTCCTCGAACCCGAGCTTGCGAACCGCCGCCGCGGAGTCGCCGCCGCCGACGACGGAGAGCCCGTCGACCTTGGTCAGCGCCTCGGCCACGTCGCGGGTGCCTCCGGCGAACGCCTCGAACTCGAACACGCCCATCGGGCCGTTCCAGAACACCGTGCGCGCGTCGGTCAGCGCGGCCGCGAAGGCCTTGCCGGACTCGGGCCCGATGTCGAGGCCGATCTTGTCCGCCGGGATCTCGTCGGCAGGTACGACCGTTGCTGCCACCGAGTCGTCCTTGGGGAACTCGTCGGCGACACGGATGTCGGTGGGAAGCAGGATCTGTACCCCTGACTCCTCCGCACGCCGGAGGTACTCGCGGCAGGTGTCGAGCTGGTCCTCCTCCAGGAGGCTCTTGCCCACCTCGTGGCCCTGGGCCTTGAGAAACGTGAAGACCATGCCGCCACCGATCAGCAGCCGGTCGGCCTTGCCGAGGAGGTTGTCGATCACGCCGAGCTTGTCGGAGACCTTGGAACCGCCGAGCACCACCGCGTAGGGCCGCTCGGGATCCTCGGTCAGCCGACGCAGCACGTCGATCTCCGCCGCCACCAGGCCGCCCATCGCGTGGGGCAGGCGCTGCGCGACGTCGTACACCGAGGCCTGCTTGCGGTGCACCACCCCGAACCCGTCGCTGACGAAGACGTCGGCGAGCCCGGCGAGCTGGTCGGCGAAGGCACCCCGGACGGCGTCGTCCTTGCTCGTCTCGCCCTCGTTGAAGCGGACGTTCTCGAGGACCGCGACCTGGCCGTCCTCGAGCGCCTCGACCGTCGCCCGCGCGCTGTCCCCGACGGTGTCGGTGGCGAACGCCACCCCCTGCCCGACCAGCTCGCCGAGGCGGTAGGCCACCGGCGCCAGGGAGTACTTCGGGTCGGGAGCGCCCTTGGGCCGGCCGAGGTGCGCGGTCACGATGACGCGCGCGCCCCTCTCGACCAGCTTCGCGATCGTGGGGACGCTGGCCCTGATCCGTCCGTCGTCGGTGATCACGTCACCGTCGAGCGGCACGTTGAGGTCCGAGCGGACCAGGACCCGCTTCCCCCGGAGGTCACCGAGGTCGTCGATGTGCTTCATCCGTCAGAGGTTCTCGCCGACGTAGCTGACGAGGTCGACGAGGCGGTTGGAGTAGCCCCACTCGTTGTCGTACCAGCCGAGCACCTTGACCTGGTTGCCGAAGACCTTGGTCAGCGGCGCGTCGAAGACGCACGAGGACGGGTCGGTGACGATGTCGGAGGAGACGATCGGGTCCTCGGAGTAGGAGAGGTAGCCCTTCAGCGGGCCCTCCTCCGCAGCCTTCCTGACCGCGGCGTTGACCTCCTCGACCGTGACCTCGCGGGAGACCTCGACGGTGAGGTCGGTCGCCGAACCGGTCGGGACCGGCACGCGCATCGCGTAGCCGTCGAGCTTGCCCTTGAGCTCCGGGAGCACGAGGCCGATCGCCTTGGCCGCGCCGGTGGAGGTCGGCACCATGTTGAGCGCGGCGGCGCGGGCGCGACGCAGGTCCTTGTGCGGGCCGTCCTGGAGGTTCTGGTCGGCGGTGTAGGCGTGGATGGTCGTCATCAGGCCCTTGACGATGCCGAACTCGTCGTTGATCGCCTTCGCCATCGGTGCGAGGCAGTTGGTGGTGCAGGATGCGTTGGAGATGACGTGGTGCGAGGCCGGGTCGTAGTCGGTGTGGTTCACACCCATCACCACGGTGACGTCCTCGTTCTTCGCAGGCGCGGATATGATGACCTTCTTGGCACCGGCGTCGATGTGCGCCTTGGCCTTGGTCGCGTCGGTGAAGAAGCCGGTCGACTCGATGACGACGTCTGCGCCCAGGTCCTTCCACGGCAGGTTGGCCGGGTCGCGCTCGGCGAGCGCCGCGAACGAGTGGCCGCCGACGGTGATCGAGTCACCCGACGCGTGCACGTCCTGAGGGAGACGACCGAGGATCGAGTCGTACTTCAGCAGGTGCGCGAGCGAGGTGTTGTCGGTCAGGTCGTTGACGCCGACGATCTCGATGTCGGCGCCCGACGCAAGGACGGCACGGAAGAAGTTGCGGCCGATGCGGCCGAAGCCGTTGATACCTACGCGAACAGTCACGGAAGAAGACTCCTCAGTCAGCAGTCAGGTTGACGCGGCCTCCCGGTCCGGAACGGCCACGGGACCGACCCTACCGTTTGCCCGCGGGGCCCTGAACAGGTCGTCCGGCCTACGTGCGGGTAACCGAAAGTCCCGTCCCCCGGACGGCGCGACGAGCGGTCTACTGCTGCTCGGCGAGCATCTCCGGGGTGAGGCTGGACTCCGTGTCGGGGATGCCGAGCTCCTGGGCGCGCTTGTCGGCCATCGCCAGCAGCCGCCGGATCCGGCCCGCGATCGCGTCCTTGGTCAGGGGCGGCTGGTGCAGGTGGCCGAGCTCCTCGAGCGACGCCTGCTTGTGCTGAAGGCGCAGGTCGCCTGCCATCTTCAGGTGGTCGGGGACCTCGTCGGCGAGGATCTCGAGCGCGCGCTCGACACGGGCGCCGGCGGCGACCGCCGCCCGGGCGGACCTGCGGAGGTTCGCGTCGTCGAAGTTCGCGAGGCGGTTCGCCGTGGCCCGGACCTCGCGACGCATGCGCCGCTCCTCCCACGCCATCAGCGACTCGTGAGCGCCGAGCCTGGTCAGCAGTGCGCCGATCGCGTCACCGTCGCGGATCACGACCCGGTCGACGCCGCGGACCTCGCGGGCCTTGGCGGAGATACCGAGCCGACGGGCGGCTCCCACGAGGGCGAGCGCCGCCTCCGGTCCGGGACAGGTCACCTCGAGCGCCGAGGAGCGGCCGGGCTCGGTGAGCGAGCCGTGCGCGAGGAAGGCCCCTCGCCATGCGGCGACGGCGTCGCAGCCGGCGCCGGAGACCACCTGTGGGGGGAGTCCGCGAACCGGGCGTCCGCGTCCGTCGAGGAGGCCGGTCTGGCGCGCCAGCGCCTCTCCGTCGCGGACCACTCGGACGACGTAGCGGCTGCCCTTGCGGATCCCGTTGCCGGAGACCATCACCACGTCGGAGGAGTGGCCGTAGATCTCGGCGATGTCCTTGCGCAGCCTTCGTGCCGCGGCGCCGGTGTCGAGCTCGGCCTCGACCACGATCCGGCCGCTCACGATGTGCAGCCCGCCGGCGAAGCGGAGCATCGACGAGACCTCGGACTTGCGACAGCACGCCTTGGTGACCGGGGTACTGGCCAGCTCTGCCTTGACCTGTGCCGTCATCGCCATGTGTCCGATCCTGCCACTTTTGTGACCCTTCCACGAATGCCTCTGCGCCGGCGAGCGTCCACCGGCGTCCCGGGTGGCCACAGGCCACGTTCACAACCGGACGCGCACACCCTATGCCTCGCGCAGATAACCCGCATAGGCATTGGCCAACTTGGCGGGGTCGTGACGAGGGGTGCCGTCGTCGGCGGCCACGTCGGCGACCACGAGCTCGGCCCCGAAGGAGGCGGCGGTCCGGCGTAGGCCGTCCAGGTCACCCACGGTGCGCTCGTCGGCGAGCACCACGTCGAGCTTGAGGTCCGGCGCATAGCCGGCGAGCACCTCGAGGTGCGCCTCGGGCGAGTAGCCGTCGGTCTCGCCGCACTGCGGGGCGAGGTTCAGCGTCACCGCCCGCCGTGCGGCAGCCGTGACCACGGCCTGCCGCAGGTCCGGGACGAGCAGGTGCGGGATGACGCTGGTGAACCACGAGCCGGGCCCGAGCACGATCCAGTCCGCCTCGGCCACAGCCTGAAGCGCCTCCGGACACGCGGGCGGGTTGGCCGGCGACAGGTCGACCGAGACGACCTGGCCCTCGGTGGAGGCGACCTCGACCTGGCCGCGCACGGTCGTCAGCGCTTCGGGTCGGCCCGGCGAGGCTCCGCGGACGGTCGCGGTGATGTCGATCGGCGCCACCGACATCGGCAGCACCGTGCCCTGCGCGTCGAGCAGCCGGGCGACCCAGGCGAGGCCGTTCACGTGGTCCCCGAGCAGCTCCCACAGGGCGACGATGAGCAGGTTGCCCACGGCGTGCTCGTGCATCGGTCCGCTACTGGCGTACCGGTGCTGCAGGACACGTGCCCAGGTCTGGCCCCACTCGTCGTCGCCGCAGAGCGCGGCCAGGGCCATGCGCAGGTCGCCGGGCGGGAGAACCCCGAACTCCTCCCGCAGCCGGCCGGACGAGCCGCCGTTGTCGGCAACCGTCACGATCGCCGTCACGTGCTCGACTACGCGCCGCAACGCGGACAGCGACGCGGACAGACCGTGTCCGCCTCCGAGCGCGACGACCTTCAGTGCAGCCGGCTCGGACAGCGGACGCTCACTCCCTGCCAAGGTCACGGTGCATCGGCCTCGCGTCCAGCCCCCGGTCGCGCATGCGCGCCGCGATCTCCTCGGTCATGGCGACGCTGCGGTGCTTGCCGCCGGTGCAGCCCACCGCGATGGTCATGAACCTCTTGCCCTCGCGCAGGTAGCCCTCGACAACCGTCTCCACCAGGTCGACGTACTTCTCGATGAACTCCTTGGCCTCTGGGCGCTCCTTGACGTAGTCGGCCACCTCGCGGTCACGCCCGGAGAGGTGCCGCAGCTCCGGCACCCAGTGCGGGTTGGGCAGGAAGCGCATGTCCGCGACGAGGTCGGCGTCGACGGGGATGCCGTACTTGAAGCCGAAGCTCACCACCGTCGCCTTGAGCGAGGTGGAGGTCTCGGTGCCGAACGCCTCCGCCACCTTGTCGGTGAGCTGGTGGACGTTGAGGTTCGTGGTGTCGATCACGACGTCGGCCTGGCCGCGCAACGCCGCGACCACGTGGCGCTCGCGCTGCAGGCCGTCGAGGAGCCGGCCGCCCTCCTGGAGAGGGTGCGGACGCCGGGCCGCCTCCTGACGCCGGACCAGCACCTCGTCGGTGGCCTCGAGGAAGAGCAGGGTGGTGCGCCTGCCGGTCCTCCCCTGGGCCAGCATCTCCTGCAGGGAGGCGAAGAAGGACCCGGAGCGTACGTCGACCACCACGGCCACCGGCTGGCGCGTGCCCTGGGTGTCGTCGACGAGGCGCACGACGTCGGGGACGAGCTGCGGGGGCAGGTTGTCCACGACGAAGTAGCCGAGGTCCTCGAGCTCCTTGGCCGCGGTGCTGCGTCCGGCCCCGGTCATCCCGGTGACCACGACCAGCTCGCCGCGCTCCCCCGGAACGTCGGACTCTGTCCTCATCAGGCCTCCTCGATCTCTCCGGTGGCGGTGTTCACCGAGACCGCCGGTCCCCTGGTCTCCTCGCCGAGCGCGGCCGCCACCGCCTCGGCGGTGCGTTGACCGAACCCGGGCAGCGCCGCGATCTCCTCAACTGTGGCAGCCCGGAGCTTCTTCAGCGAGCCGAAGTGCCGCAGGAGCGTCTTGCGGCGCACCTCCCCCAGCCCCGGCACCCCGTCGAGCGCGCTCTCCACCATGCTCTTCGAGCGCCGGTTGCGGTGATGCGTGATCGCGAACCTGTGCGCCTCGTCACGGATCCGCTGCAGGAGGTAGAGCCCCTCGCTCGTGCGGGGCAGGATCACCGGGTCCTCCTGCCCGGGCAGCCAGACCTCCTCGAGCCGCTTGGCCAGGCCGCACACAGGCACGTCGTCGATGCCGAGCTCGTCGAGCGCCCGCTGGGCTGCCGCGACCTGCGGCGGCCCGCCGTCGACGACGACGAGACCGGGGACGTAGGCGAACTTGCGCGGCCTGCCCGTCTCGGGGTCGATGAGCAACGGCCCGTCCTCGCCGTCGGCGTTCTCACCGAGGTCCGGCTCCTGCGCGCGGTCGTCGAGCAGCCGGCGGAAGCGTCGCGTGATCACCTCGTGCATGGACGCGACGTCGTTCTGCCCCTCCACGCCGCGGATCACGAAGCGGCGGTACTCGCTCTTGCGGGCGAGGCCGTCCTCGAAGACGACCATCGACGCGACCACCTCGGTGCCCTGGAGGTTGGAGACGTCGTAGCACTCGATCCGCAGCGGCGCGCTCGGCAGCTCCAGCGCCACCTGGATCTCCTCGAGGGCGCGGTTGCGGGTGGTCAGGTCGCTGGCCCTCTTGGTCTTGTGGAGGCCGAGCGCCTGCAGGGCGTTGCGGGCGACGGTCTCCTGCAGCGCCTTCTTGTCGCCGCGCTGCGGGACCCGGACGGCGACCCGCGATCCGCGGAGGTCGGAGAGCCACTGCTCGAGGGCGTCCACGTCGTCGGGCACCGCCGGCACGAGCACCTCGCGTGGGATCGCGTCGCCGGCCTCCCCGTCGTACAGCTGGAGCAGGAAGCGCTCCACGAGCTCCCCGGTGTCGACGTCCTCGGTCTTGTCCGCGACCCAGCCGCGCTGGCCACGGATCCGCCCACCGCGGACGTAGAAGATCTGCACGGCGACCTCGAGCGGGTCGTCGGCGAAGGCGATCACGTCCGCGTCGGTGCCGTCCCCGAGGACCACCTGCTGCTTCTCCATGGCCCGCTTGAGCGCCCCGATGTCGTCGCGCAGCCGGGCCGCCCGCTCGAAGTCCATCTCGGCGGAGGCCTGGTACATCTCCTTCTCCAGGCGCTTCACGAAGCCGGTCGTGTTGCCGCCCATGAAGTCACAGAAGTCCTCGACGATCTCGCGGTGCTGCTCGGCGGTGACGTCACCGACACACGGCGCGGCGCACTTGTCGATGTAGCCGAGCAGGCACGGCCGGCCGATCTGCTGGGAGCGCTTGAAGACTCCGTTGGAGCAGGACCGCATCGGGAAGACGCGCAGCAGCAGGTCGACGGTCTCGCGGATCGCCCAGGCGTGGGAGTAGGGACCGAAGTAGCGGACGCCCTTCTTCTTGGCGCCCCGGCCGACCATGACCCGCGGGAACTCCTCGTTCAGGGTGACCGCCAGCCACGGGTAGGACTTGTCGTCGCGGTACTTCACGTTGAACCGCGGGTCGAACTCCTTGATCCAGGAGTACTCGAGCTGGAGTGCCTCGACCTCGGTGTTGACGACGGTCCACTCGACCGAGGCGGAGCTCTTGACCATCGTCGCCGTGCGCGGGTGCAGGCCGGCGATGTCCTGGAAGTACGACGAGAGCCTCGCCCGGAGGTTCTTCGCCTTGCCGACGTACACCACACGGCGGTGCTCGTCACGGAAGCGGTAGACCCCCGGCGAGGTGGGGATCGACCCCGGTGCAGGGCGGTAGGTCGACGGGTCTGCCACGGGTCAAACCCTACGTCGCGCCCCCGACGGACTCAGGACGCCTCCCGACCTCCTCGCAGTCGGCCGGCCACGAAGCCGAGGGTCGTCGTGCCGAGGCCGGCGACGACGGCACCCGCCCGAACAGCACCCGCGGCGTCCCGCTCACGCACAGCCTGCAGGAGGTAGCGCCCGACGGCCCGCGGCAGGACGCGGCCGGCATAGGCACGCTCCGTGACCAGGACCCCGGAGGACGCAACCATCCTCCGCATCTCGGCCTTGCTCACGCCTTCAGCCCAACAGCGGCCACGGAAGTACGTCCAGGTGCCGCGTGAGACGGGCACGAGGTGCCGGACGACAGCGGTGGGGTCGAACAGGACGTGGCTGCCCGGGAAGGCGGACGTGGCGCGGACCGAGAGCTCTGTCTCCTCGCAGCCGGCTCTCGACTCCCCGACCCGTCCGAGCGTCGTGGTGAAGCCACCGACCGCTCGGAGCACGTCGCGGCGGAACGACATGTTCGCGCCGAGGGGATTGCGGACCCGCGCCGTCCTCGTCGGCTGCCCCAGGTAGGAGCAACCGACCACCCAGCCGAACTCGGAAGGGAACCACGCGGGTCTGCGGCCCTCCCACACAGGGACGATGAACCCGCCGACCCCCACCACCGCGGTGTCCCGGTAGTGACGAGCGTGCGCGGCCAGCCAGCCGGGCTCGGCCACGGCGTCGTCGTCCAGGAACGCCAGGACGTCTCCGTGCGCGTGGGCCAAGCCGGTGTTCCGCGCCGCCGAGAGGCCTCGCGCCCCCTCACTCGCGAGGACCGTCACCTGTGGATGGACGAACGCGTCGCGAGCCGCCTTCTCGAGCTCGGGACAGTGGTCGATGACGACGAGCACCTGGTCCGGGGCGGGCACCTGCGCAAGCGCCGACCCCACCGCGGAGACCAGCTGCTCCCGCCGCAGCATCGTGTACGCGCAGATGACCACCGAGGTGGACAGCAACGCCGCAGCGGCGTCGGCGGACCCGCCCATGTCACTCCTCGCTGCTCACGGGCCGCAGCGCGACCGCCTCCCGTCGAGCACGCGGCGCGAGCCTGGCCGCCAGCATCGCGCGAAGGACCCGCGCACCGTCCCTGCGCGCGTCGAGGTGGGACTCCCCCGTACGCCGAGGCAGCTCGACGCTGGGGATCTCCGCGATCCGGAGGCCCGCCAGCGCTGCGTGACTGAGGATCTGCGACTCGATCTCGAAACCGTCGGCGGTCAGCGACAGTCTCGGCAGGCAGGAGCGCCTCAAGGCCAGGTACCCGTAGCAGAGGTCGGTCCAACGGGTGTGGAACATGACGTTGGCCAGCTTGCAGAGCGCCGCGTTGCCCAACAGGCGGGTGGTCGTGATGTCGTGGGATCCCCCGCCGCACGCAAGCCGCGAGCCCTTCACGAGATCGAACCCCACCGCCATCATCGCCAGGAACACGTCGACCTCTCCAGGGTCCATGCTGCCGTCGGCGTCCATGGTCACGATGACATCGCCTGTCGCAAGCGCAAACCCTGCCCGCAGCGCATCACCCTTGCCCCGGGGCGGCCGCTGCACGACCCTGACGTCCGGCCTCACGCCGCGGGCTACCTCGACAGTTCCGTCATCCGAGAAGGCGTCGACGATCACGACGTCCCTGAACCGGGACAGCTGTCCCAGCACGCGCGCGATGTTGCCGGCCTCGTTCCAGGTGGGGATGACGACACTCACGGTGAGCGCCGACGACGCCGGGACATATGTCGCTTGCAGCTGGTCGACCGGGACGGGGCGGAGGGCCTCGCCGTTCTCCCGCTGGGCGGGGAGGAAGGCGTAGCCTGCGCCGGACACCCCGTTCACCTCGGCGGCTGCGCCGCTCTTCCGGTGTCGTGAGTCGTGGCCGTTGCCCTGCGCAGCCCTTATCAGGTCTGACTTCTCATGGTCCATCGATGAGTCTCCCCCTCCGGGCGCATGCAGGCGCATCGTCTGGGCCATACGCGATGACGAACCGAGCGCGCAGGGTCCGGTCCCCTCACCGTGAACACCCTGGCCAGCCCAGTGTGATCGGCGCCGAAGTAAAGGGCATCGCCCAGTTGGGGGAACGGGCGGTGCGACGCGGGTCACGGGGTCAGCCGACCACCAGGTCGTCGCCTTCCCTCGTCACCGCAAGCGTCTTCAACGGAGACGTGGCAGGTCCGGTGACGACGGAACCGTCCTCCACCGAGAACTGGCTGCCGTGGCAGGGACAGTTGATGGTGCCCTCCGCGATCGTCTGGACCGGACAACCCTGATGGGTGCAGACGGCGCTGAACGCACGGAAGTCCCCCTCGGCCGGCTGGGTCACGACGACCTTCTCGTCGGCCATGATCGTCCCGCCGCCCACGGGTACGTCGGACGCCGCCACGGTCACCTCACCCGCCGGCACGTCCGGCTCGTTGGACCCACAGGCCGCCACGAGCGGGAGCGCAAGTCCACCGACCGCCGCGCCACGCAGCACGGAGCGTCGCGAGAGCTCCCGGGAAGCGTCGCCCGGCCCGACCTCGTGCTCCGTGGTTCCTCGGACTCGCCGCGTCTCGTCGACCATTTCTTCTCCTCTGCGCGTGCTGCTGTGCCCCGTCACGCTAGCGCGACGAGATCCGTGGCCGGTGTCCGGTCGCCGGCACGGTCGCGTCCCTCCGGAGCGGGCACGCGGATACCGCGTTGTGGGGATGTGCGCCTACCGCCGTAGCGCCCCGTGCCGCCCCGTTGTTCTACTGGCCGAAGGGGCAGCTCGTGCCTCGCGCGCGGACGTGGCGAGAGCGCTGGAGGGAATCTTGAGGGGTCTCCGATCATCTCGACGCGGAGACGCCGTGCCCACGGTCACGGGAGACACGGCCGACTTCTCTCCCCTCCGCCTGATCATGCTGGACCTCGACGGTCCCGACGCGGAGGACGCCTCACCCTCCGCTCATCGACGTGCCCGTGTGCTGGTCCGACGGGACGGCCGTCCGGTCGGCGTGGTGGACGTGCCGCTCGAGGGTGGTCTGCTAGCACCTGCGGAGGTGGAGAAGATCCGCACGAGGTTCGCCGGCGTTCGCGTGCCGGGGCCATCCGACTACGCCGCTGGGCTGCCGCCGGTCACGGTCGTGATCGCGACGCACGACCGTCCGTCGGACCTGAGACGCTGCCTCGAGTCCGTCGCGGCCATGGGCCATCCCGACTTCAAGGTCGTGGTTGTCGACAACGCCCCGTCGTCGGACTCCACGGCGGTCATGGTGGCCAGGGACTTTCCCGAGGTCTCCTATGTGCGCGAGGACGTCCCCGGGCTCGCCCAGGCGCACAACCGGGGACTCGAGCTGGTCACGACCCCGGTCGTGGCCTTCACCGACGACGACGTGGTGGTGGACAGGGCCTGGGCGAGCCGGCTCGCGTCCCACTTCGCCCGCGACCCGTCGGTGGGGTGTGTCACCGGTCTGATCTGGCCGGCGGAGCTGGAGACGCATCCGCAAGCCCTCATCGACGCCCACGGCCGGTGCTCGAAGGGCTTCTCCCCACGCAGGTTCGACCTGGCCGACGACAGGCCGCCCGACCCGCTGTTCCCGTACACGGCAGGCCAGATGGGCTCCGGCGCCAACATGGCCTTCACGCTCGACGCGCTGACAGCCGTCGGCCGCTTCGACCCCGCTCTCGGTGCCGGCAGCGTCGGACGGGGTGGGGACGACCTGGCTGCCTTCTTCGACGTCGTCAGTGCCGGCTATGCGGTGGTCTACGAACCGGCTGCGGTCGTCCACCACCTCTACCGCCGGGAGTACGACGACCTCCGGGCCCAGGCCAGGAACTACGGGGTCGGTCTCTCCGCGTACCTGACCCGGGTCGTCTCCCGGAAACCGGCGGCCCTGCTCGACATGGTGCGGCTGGCTCCCCGCGGAGTGCGTCATCTCATGCAGTCCGAGACGTATCCTCCCGCGGTCCCGGCGGCCTCCTCTCACCAGCTCCGCCGCCTCCAGCTGCTGGGCATGGCTCTCGGGCCGATCGCCTATGCCCGGAGCCGGTGGGCGGTCCGAGCGGCGCTCGACGGAGCAGGCCCATGATCAGCATCCCGATCCTGCTGTATCACAGCATCTCGGCGCAGGCGTCCCGGCGGTTCCGGCCTTGGGCGGTCCCGCCTGCCTCCTTCGCCGCGCACATGGAGACGATCGCCCGCGACGGGTACGAGCCCGTCACGGTCGACCGGCTCCAGCGGCTGTTGCACAACGGCCCGATGCCCGCTCGCCCGGTGGTGATCACGTTCGACGACGGGTTCGAGGACTTCCACAGCCACGCGCTGCCGGTCCTCGACCGCCACGGCTTCGCCGCCACCCTCTACGTCCCGACCGGTTACATCGGCGGCCGGGCCGCCTGGCTGGCGCACGAGCACGAGGCCGACCGACGGATGCTCGGCTGGACCCAGGTCGCCGAGATCGCCGCCGGCGGGGTCCAGATCGGCGCGCACAGCCACACGCACCCGAGGCTGGACGAGCTGCGACCCCACGAGTCCCTCGAGGAGATCGTGCGCAGCAAGGAGGTGCTCGAGGACCGGCTACAGCTCCCCGTCACGAGCTTCGCGTACCCGCACGGGTACCACGACCGCCGCGTGCGCCGGCAGGTCATCGGTGCCGGCTACGGGTCCGGGATGGCCGTGAAGCACGCAATGTCCTCCGCCGACGACGACCGCTATGCCCTCGCCCGGATCGTCGTACCCCGCGACGCCACGGTGGACGACGTGCGGCGACTCCTCCGCGGCAGCTGTCTCAGGCAGGCGCCGTTCCGGACTCCGCTGCGGACCACCGGCTGGCGGCTCGTCCGCAGAGGCCGGGCGAACGTGGTGAAGCGTATGAGCGGGAGCGTCGAACGATGGCGCTGAAGAAGGCGGTCCGCGACGAGGTCCGGGTCACCGGCCCCGTTGACCGCGGGGTCTGGCGCCGGGTCCTCGCCAGCGACCCGGACGCCGTGCCCAGCCAGGCACCCGAGTGGATCGACGCGCTGTGCTCCACCGGGAGGTACCGCGACGCGAGCCTGCAGTACGAGACCGCGAACGGCCGGCTCGCGGTGCTCCCGATGGTGGCGCGTACCGGGTGGTGGGCCCCGCCCGGAGGAGCTCGGGACTCCATGCCGCCCGCGTGGGGTTTCGGCGGCCCCCTCGTCGAGGACGGCACGGACAGGGAGCTCCTCGCCGCGGTGGCGACCGACCTCGCCACGCATCCCCGTCTGCGCGTGCACCTCCGGCCCAACCCCCTCCACGCCGAGCTGTGGGCGGCGGCCATGACGGGGCTGCCCCACGTGACCACCAAGCCGGCCCGCGCGCACGTCCTCGACCTCGCCGGTGGGTTCGACGTGGTGTGGCGCGACCGCTTCAAGCCGACCACCCGCACACAGGTGCGGAAGGCCGAGCGACTCGGCGTCGAGATCGAGACCGATACCACCGGCCGGCTGGTCCCCGTGTTCCACCAGCTCCTGCGTCGGTCCGTCGACAGGTGGGCAGCCCAGCAGCACGAGCCCAGGGCGCTGGCGCAGTGGCGACTCGCCCGACGCGACCCGGTCGACAAGCTCCTCGCGGTGGCCCACAGCCTCGGCGAGGCCTGCCGCACCTCGATCGCCTGGTACGGCGGACGCCCGGCCGCGGGCATCATCGTCCTCCGAGGACGCAACGCGCACTTCACGCGGGCGGCCATGGACAAGGAGATAAGCGGCCCGACCCGGGCCAGCTCATTGCTCCAGAAGGTGGCCATCGAGGAGGCGTGCGCAGCGGGCTGCGGGAAGTACCACATGGGTGAGTCCAGCACGGGCAGCGGCGTGAGCGACTTCAAGGACCGGTTCGGAGCGCAGGCATACCCGTACCAGGAGTACATCTTCGAGTCGCTGCCGCTCTCGAGTGCCGACCAGGTCGCCCGCACGGCGGTCAAGCGAGCGATCGGGTTCCGAGATGCTTAGGCGGACGGTCGTCGCGATCATCCTGACCGTCTCCACGGTGCTCGGCGGCGTGCTGCTGGCCGACCGACCGGTGCCGACCGAAGCGCGCCAGTCGCGCTTCACGCTCGCCTTCGTCGAGACCTTCGACGGTCCCCGCCTCGACAGGACGGTGTGGGCCACCTGCTACTGGTGGAACCGGCGGGGCTGCACCAACGGGAGCACAGGCGAGGAGCAGTGGTACACCCGCGGCAACGTCGCGGTCTCCGACGGCAAGCTGGTGATGACCGCACGACGCAGGTCCGTGGCCGCCTCCGACGGGCGACGCTACCCGTACACGTCCGGAATGGTGACGACCGGCAAGCGTAGGGACACCGCACGGGCGAGGCCCGGCTTCGCGTTCAAGTACGGACGGGTCAGTGCACGCTTGCGGGTCCCTGCCGGGCAGGGTCTCTGGTCGGCGATGTGGCTGCTGCCGATGACCCATCGCTCGCGTCCGGAGATCGACATCTTCGAGGTCCTCGGCCATCAACCGGACCGCGTCTACTTCCACACGCACTACTGGAAGAACGGCAAGCGTCGCGACCCGGGCGACGTGCTCGTCGGCATCGACACGTCCGAGGGTTGGCACCGGTACGACCTGGTCTGGAGGCCACGGAAGCTGGTCTGGAAGGTCGACGGGGAGGTGGGCTGGACCCTCACCAAGCCGGCCGCGATCCCGCACCAGCCGATGTACCTCCTGATCAACCTCGCGGTGGGTGGAGAGTGGCCGGGCAGCCCCGACGCCTCGACGCCGTTCCCCGCGAGGCTCGAGGTCGACTGGGTGCGGATCAGGACGAGGTCGAGGCCATGACGCCGGGGGCCGCCTCCGCGGGCGCCACGGAGCGTGTCGTTCGCAGGTCCGGTCTCGCCGAGCACCTGGCGGAGCCGCTGCTGCGCAACGGCTACGCCCTCGTCCTGAACTCGGGGACGACCGCGCTCGTCGGCATGCTGTTCTGGCTCGTCGCGGCCCGGACCTACTCCAGTGCCGTGGTGGGGATCGGGGCAGCGACGCTCGCAGCGATGACGACGTTGTCGACCATCGCGCAGCTGAACCTGTCCAACGCACTGAGCCGCTTCCTGCCTGTAGCGGGCGGCGACTCGCGGCGGCTGGTGCGCCGCTGCTACACGGCGACCGCCGTGGTGG
Source organism: Nocardioidaceae bacterium (assembly GCA_035762105.1). Taxonomy (GTDB): domain Bacteria; phylum Actinomycetota; class Actinomycetes; order Propionibacteriales; family Nocardioidaceae; genus Nocardioides_C. Next base: position 21,486 of record DASTPU010000187.1, read on the forward strand.
CCGCCGTCGCAGGCGCGGTCTTCGTCTGGGGGACCCGCTGGTGGTCGCCGTCCTTGAGCTTCCTGGCCGAGGATCTCCGCGTCGGCGTCTGGTTCGTGACGGCCCTGGTGCTCTGGTCGCTGTTCGTCGTCCAGGACGGCGCGCTCTCCGGCCTCCGCCGCTCCACCTGGGTGCTCGGGAAGAACACCGTCTACGCGGTCACCAAGGTCGTGTGCCTGCTGGTGCCAGCGGTCGCGGTGTCCGAGCAGGGCATCTTCCTCGCGTGGACCATCCCGGTGGCACCGATCCTGGTCGGCGTCAACGTGCTGATGTTCCGGCGGCTGGTGCCGAGGGAAGGCGCCACCGTCGGCTCAGCGCGTCCTCGCGATGACCGTGTGGTGACGCGTTTCGTCGCCGCCGACTACGTCGTGGCCCTCGCGGGAACGGGTCTGACCAGCGCGCTGCCGATCATCGTGCTCGAGGGCGTGGGTGCTGCTGCGGCGGCCTACTTCACTCTGGCCTTCTCGATCTCGTACGCCCTCTACATGGTCAGCAGGAGCATGGGCACCTCACTCCTCGTGGAGGGCGCGACGGACCCGCGCCAGCTCGCCCGGATCAGCTACCGCACGATGGTTCACACCGCCGCGTTGCTGGTCCCACTCGTCCTCGGCGTCGTGCTCACGGCTCCTTTGCTGCTGCGGATCTTCGGCCAGGAGTACTCGAGCGGCGGCAGCACGGCCCTCCGTCTGCTGGCCCTCGCAGTCCTGCCCGCCGCCGTCGTCGTCGTGTACACGGCGGTGGAGCGCGTGCGTCGCAACATGCGCGCGCTCGTGGTGGCCACCCTGGTCATCAACGGGAGCGCGCTCGTCGCGGTGCTCGTACTGCTCCAGGTCTCCGGGCTCGTGGGAGTTGTCACCGCGTGGCTGGTGACCCAGACCTGTGCGGCCGCCGTGCTGCTGGTGCGAGCACTGGGACCGATGTGGATCCCCGTCCTGGGCCCCCGAGCCGACGCTCTCGTGCTCCGCCCCGCGCGCGGCGTCAAGAGCCTTCTGCGGCGGACGAGCCAACGACGGCAGTTCGCGGACAGGTATCCCCAGGTCTCGCGAGCGGCCGGACTGGACCCGACGTGGCGCGTCCGTCGGGTGATCCCCACGGTCGGCGACGTCGCTGTCGCCCTGGTCGGCGGCGACCGCCCGGCCGCGGTCCTGAAGGTGTCGCGCACCGCATGCGGTGACCGGGCGCTCGACCACGCTGTCTCGGTGGTCCACACCCTGTCGGATGACCCCCGGCTGGTGCACTGGGCGGGTGTGTTGCCGGTGACACGGGCCTGCGGCCACCTCGACGACGGCCGCCTGTTCGTGGTGGAGGACCTCGTCGAGGGCATCCGCGGTACGACGGCCGTCGCCGACCCGTCGCTCGGGGACGCCCCGGTGACGGCGGTGCTGGACGTCGCCACGGAGCTCCACCGGCTGACCGGACGTCGTGTGGTCGTCGACGACGCGCTCCTCGAGCGATGGGTCGACCGGCCGTCGAGCCTCCTCGCGGCGCTCGCGGAACCGGGTGAGAAGGCTGCCCTCCGACGGCTCGGCGCCCAGGTGCGGGAGCAGCTGGGCGGGCTTGCCACCTCGGTGTCGTGGACGCACGGTGACCTCTCCCCCGGCAACGTGGTGCTGGACGCCACGGACATGACCGTTCGCGGGCTCCTCGACTGGGAGCGGGCGATGCCCGACGCCCTGCCCGAGATCGACGTGCGCCACCTCGCGCTCACCGTCCGCATGGAACGGACGCGTCGTGAGCTCGGCGACCTGGTCTGCGAGGACCTCATATGCCGTCAGGGGTCGGACCTGGACCAGGCGTTGACGTTGTTGGTCTGGCTGCACCATGTCAGCGGCATCTGCGACAAGACGAGCAGGTACCCCGCTCGTTCGGTCTGGTGGACCCGGAACGTGGCTCCGGTGCTCGCCCGGGCGGAGTGACAGCTGCCATGACAGCCACGTTGACCAACCGTGACGTACGAGCCGGGGCCGCGGCGCTCCACCCGGGCCTCGACTCCGCCGCCCTGGCCTCGATGACCGCGCTTGCGGTCGCCGTCGGCCTCTGGGTCGTGACCCTCGTGCGCGTCGACGTGCGCGGGATGGACGACACCGGGCTGGTGTCGATCCTGCCCTGGACCGGCGCCGAGGCCCTGGCCGTCCTCGCCCTCGGCTTCGGTGGAGCGCTCCTGAGCCGGCGCCGCCCGAAGTGGCTGCTGGTCGCCTATCCCCTGACGGTCACGGCGCTGCTCTACGTGACCCCGCCGGTCGTGTACGGGACCCCGCGGTACTCCTGGGTCTGGAAGCACGCGGGGATCGTGGACTACATCGAACGCACGGGCGGCGTGGCGCCCTACATCGAGGTCCTGCCGGTGTACCACAGCTGGCCCGGGTTCTTCGCCTTCAACGCCATGCTCACCGACCTGAGCGGCCTGGAGAGCTCGGTGAGCTATGCCGCCTGGGCGGAGCTGTTCTTCAACATCCTCACCGTCGGGGCCGCGGCGGCCCTCCTGCGCACGCTCTGCAACGACAACCGGACCGTGGCGGTCGGGGTCTGGCTCTTCGCGTTGGGCAACTGGGTGGGCCAAGGCTACTTCGCGCCGCAGGCGATGACCTTCGTCTGGTACCTGCTCACCCTGACCGTCCTCCTCCGGTGGCTGCCCGGCCGAAGAGCCGCGGACCTACCCGTCACCGTCGGCACCACCGCTCGCACGCGGGTGCTGCTCATGGGCGTGGTCCTCCTCTTCGTGTACGGGATGGTGACGACGCACCAGCTCACGCCGCTGGTCTTCGTCATGGTGGTGACCGCGCTCGCCGTGAGCGGGCGGGTCAGCACGCGAGCCCTCCCGGTCTTCACGGCCGCCGCCTTCGCCGCGTGGCTCTTCCTCGGAGCCGATCCGTACACCCGCGGTGTGCTCGCGGAGATGATCTCCGACCTGGGCGCTCTCAACGCGAACGTGGACAGCGCCCTGATCGGGTACGAGAACGCCAGCCAGGGCCAGATCGCGGTCTCGCTCGTGACCCGGGGACTGACGGCCGCCATCGGCCTCCTCGCCCTGGCAGGGATGGTCGCCTCGTTGCTCCGCGGGGAGCGGAGGTGGACCGGGTTCGCCCTCGCCGCGACGCCGTTCCTGGTGACCGCCGTCAGCCCGTACGGCGACGAGATCATCTTCCGTGCGTACCTGTTCGCGGTCGTCGGTCTCGCGTTCTTCGGAGCGCTGTTCCTGTGGCGGCCGGGCGCGGAGCCGACCTTCTCGAGGGTGAGCGCAGTGGTGCTGGTCAGCACCGTGCTCCTCGGCGCGGCTTTCGTCGCACAGTTCGGCAACGACCGGCAGAACCGGTTCACCCCCGGGGAGGTGGCCGCAGCGGAGTTCGTCTACGGGTCGGCACCGCCGAACACCCTTCTGGTCGAGGGGTCGAGGAACTACCCGTCGCAGTTCGAGAACTACGAGCGGTTCGTCTACGTCGCCCTGGACCGGGAACCCGCGGAGGACCTGCGGCGCATCGTGGACCGGCCCGCGCAGGTTCTCCGCAGCTGGCTGAGCGACGACCGGTACGCCGCGGGGTACGTCATCATCACCCGGTCCCAGATGGCCGAGACCGAGGCACTCGGCCTCCTCCCGGGCGGCGGTCTCCGGCAGGTCGACCGCAGCCTCCGCAGCTCACCGTGGTTCCGCGTGGCCTTCGAGGCCCCCGGCGCCAGGGTCTACGTCCTGGACGAGAACCCCCGACCGCGAGGTGCGCGATGACCTGGTCCCGCTCATGGGCCGTCGCCTGTAGCCTCACAGCCGTCCTCACCGTCGCCGCGGTGCTGGGCGGACTGGCCGGCCCCGGGCGCGTGGTCCTCGTCTTCTGCTTCCTCCTGGTCTGTCCGGGCATGGCCTTCGTGGGGCTGCTCGGTCTGGGGTCGCGTCTCCTCCAGCTGATCGCGGGCGTCGCGCTCAGCCTGCTGCTCGGCGTCGTCGTCGCGCAGATCCTCATCTACACCGGCTGGCGGCCGGTCCTCGGGATCGTTGCACTCGCGTGCGTCACCCTCGTGGGGTCCGCCGTCAGCTACCGCTACGACGTCCCGGGCGGCGCAGGCGCCCGCAGGGCGATCTCGGAAGGAAGCTGAGCATGGGCCTCGTGCTGGCGTCCGTCGCGCTCCTGACCCTGCTGGCCGTGGGCACGCTGCTGGAGGCTCACCACCCTTACCGGGTCGGCCGTCCTGAACGTGTGCTCGCTGCGCTGGTCGCGGTCACCGCCGTCTGGGTGCTGCTCGAGGCCATCCCCTACGGCCGGGACTTCATCCGCTGAGCGAGGTCAGCGCCCGGCCTTGCTCTTCGCGGCGGGGCGCTTGGCGGTCTTCTTCGTCGTCCTGCCCGCGGCCGCCGTGGACATGGCGCGCTTGGCCGGTGCCTTAGCCGCGGCGCGCTTCGACGTACCGCCCATGCGCTGCGCCACCTGCGCCGCCCTGCCGTCCAGCAGCGGCGCGAGGAACTGGCCGGTGTAGGAGTCCGGGTTCGCGGCGACGTCCTCGGGGGTGCCCTCGGCGACCACCAGGCCGCCGCGGCTGCCGCCTTCGGGGCCCATGTCGACGAGCCAGTCGGCGGTCTTGATGACGTCGAGGTTGTGCTCGATGACCAGCACGGTGTTGCCCTGGTCGACGAGGCGGCCGAGGACCATCAGCAGCTTGCGGATGTCCTCGAAGTGCAGGCCGGTGGTGGGCTCGTCGAGGACGTACACGGTGCGACCGGTGGAGCGCTTCTGCAGCTCGGCAGCGAGCTTCACGCGCTGCGCCTCGCCGCCGGACAGCGTGGTCGCGGGCTGGCCGAGCCGGACGTAGCCGAGGCCGACGTCCACGAGCGTGCGCAGGTGGCGGGAGATCGCCGGGAACGCCTCGAAGAACTCGACGGCCTCCTCGATCGGCATGTCGAGGATCTCGGCGATCGTCTTGCCCTTGTAGTGCACCTCGAGGGTCTCGCGGTTGTAGCGGGCGCCGTGGCACACCTCGCACGGGACGTAGACGTCGGGCAGGAAGTTCATCTCGATCTTGATCGTGCCGTCACCGGAGCACGCCTCGCAGCGGCCGCCCTTGACGTTGAACGAGAACCGGCCCTGGAGGTACCCGCGCATCTTCGCCTCGGGCGTGGAGGCGAACAGCTTGCGGATGTGGTCGAAGACGCCGGTGTACGTCGCGGGGTTCGACCGCGGGGTGCGGCCGATCGGCGACTGGTCGACGTGGATCACCTTGTCGACGTGGTCGAGACCCTCGATCCGCCGGTGCCGGCCGGGAACCGTCCGGGCGTTGTAGATCTGCTTCGCCAGCGAGGTGTAGAGGATGTCGTTGACCAGGGTGGACTTGCCGGAGCCGGAGACGCCGGTGACCGCGACGAACATCCCGAGCGGGAAGGAGACGTCGACGTCGCGGAGGTTGTGCTCCTTGGCGCCCACGACCTTCAGCTCCCGTCCGGGGGTTCGCGGCCGGCGCAGCTCGGGTACCGGGATCTCCTTGCGGCCGGAGAGGTACATGCCGGTCTGGGAGTCGCGGTGCTCGAGGAGGTCCTGGACCGTGCCGGAGACCACGACCTGGCCGCCGTGCTCGCCGGCGCCGGGCCCGACGTCGACGACCCAGTCCGCCGTACGGATGGTGTCCTCGTCGTGCTCGACGACGATCAGCGTGTTGCCGAGGTCGCGGAGCCGGATCAGCGTCTCGATGAGCCGGTGGTTGTCGCGCTGGTGGAGGCCGATCGAGGGCTCGTCCAGGACGTACAGGACGCCGACGAGGCCGGCACCGATCTGGGTGGCCAGCCGGATCCGCTGCGCCTCGCCGCCCGACAGCGAGCCCGAGGGGCGGTCGAGGGAGAGGTAGTCCAGCCCGACGTCGAGCAGGAAGTTCAGCCGCTCCTGGATCTCCTTCAGGACCCGCTCACCGATCTGCCGCTCCCGCGCGGTCAGGTCGAGGTTGCGCAGGAAGTCCGCGGCCTCGTTGATCGGCAGCGCGGTCACCTCGGCGATGTTCTTGCCGCCGAGCGTGACCGACACGGACACCGGCTTGAGCCTGCTGCCCTGGCACGCCGGGCACGGGACCTCCCGCATGAAGCCCTCGAACCGCTCACGGCTGGTGTCGGACTCCGCCTCGCGATGCCGGCGCTCGATGTAGGGCCGCACTCCTTCGAACGACGTGTAGTACGAGCGCTCGCGACCGTAGCGGTTGCGGTGCCGGACGTGGACCTTGGTGGAGTGCCCGTCGAGGATCGCCTTGCGCGCCTTGGCCGGCAGGTCCTCCCACGGGGTGTTCAGGTCGAACCCGAGCTCCTCGCCCAACGCGCCGAGCAGCCGGGTGAAGTAGTCGAAGACGTGGGTCCCCGACCAGGGACTGATCGCGCCCTCCCCCAGGGTCGCGGACGGGTCCGAGACGACCAGCTCCGGGTCTACCTCCATCCGCGTGCCGAGGCCGTGGCACTCCGTGCAGGCCCCGTAGGGCGAGTTGAAGGAGAACGAGCGTGGCTCGAGCTCCTCGAAGGAGAGGTCGTCGTAGAGACAGGCGAGGTGCTCGGAGAAGGTCCGCTCGCGGTGCTCGTCGTCGGCGGGAAGGTCGACGAAGTCCAGCGTGACCAGGCCCGAGGACAGGGCGAGCGCGGTCTCGACCGAGTCGGTGAGCCGACGCTTCGCGGACTCCTTGACCGCGAGCCGGTCGACGACGACCTCGATCGTGTGCTTCTTCTGCTTGTCAAGCTTGGGCGGGCCGGTCAGCAGGTGGGTCTCGCCGTCGACCCGGACGCGGGAGAAGCCCTGGGTCTGGAGCTGCCGGAAGAGCTCGAGGTACTCACCCTTGCGGCCACGGATGACCGGAGCGAGCACCTGGAAACGGCTGCCCTCCTCGAGCTCGAGCACCCGGTCGACGATCTGCTGCGGCGTCTGCCGCGCGATCGGGCGGCCGCACCTGGGGCAGTGCGGCCGGCCCGCGCGGGCGTAGAGCAGACGCAGGTAGTCGTAGACCTCGGTGATCGTGCCTACAGTCGAACGAGGGTTCTTGGACGTCGACTTCTGGTCGATCGAGACCGCGGGGGACAGACCTTCGATGAAGTCGACGTCGGGCTTGTCCATCTGGCCGAGGAACTGGCGGGCGTACGCCGACAGTGACTCGACGTACCGGCGCTGGCCCTCCGCGAAGATCGTGTCGAACGCGAGGCTCGACTTGCCGGATCCGGACAGACCGGTGAACACGATGAGCGCGTCGCGCGGCAGGTCGAGGGAGACGTCCTTGAGGTTGTGCTCACGGGCACCGCGGATGATCAGCTGGTCGGCCACAGAGTCCCTCGTGGAAGTTGGTGGTGGACGGCCCCGCACCACGGGACCGAGCTTCGAACAAGTGTTCGCACATCATATCCGCTGACACAAGACGACACCCCGGCGGATGATGGCGTCATGGAGACAAGCCCCAGCACTACCTCGACCGCCATTCCCCACCTCGTCGAGATGGTCGTCGCCAGCACCCGCTACCTCGGCGCGCTCAGCGACCTGACCGACGACGACATGCGGGCGCCCTCGCTCTTACCCGCTTGGACCCGGGGTCATGTGGTGACCCACCTCGCACGCAACGCCGACGCGTTCTGCAACCTCCTGCACTGGGCCGAGACCGGCGTGGAGCACTACATGTACGAGTCCCGCGAGCGACGCGACGGCGACATCGAGGAAGGTGCCGGCCGTTCCGCGCACGACCTCAGGGTGGACGCGGCGGCGTCCGCCGGCCGTCTGATGCAGGCGATCAACGAGCTCGACGTACGCCACGAGGACAACCTCGTGGCACGGGCTCCCGGGACGCCGACCTTCCCGGCTCGGGAGATCGCAACGCACCGCCTCGTCGAGCTGGAGGTCCACCACGCCGACCTGGCTCTCGGCTACAGCCGCCACGACTGGGACCCGGACTTCGCCGACCTGCTCCTCTCCCGGGTCATGGAGGACCGCGCGGACGGCCCGTCGATGGTCTTGAGGTCCACCGACACAGGTCACGTCTGGAAGTACGGCGTCCCCGGGCAGGGCCCCACCATCGAGGGCCTCGCGTGCGACCTCGCCTGGTGGGTCATGGGCAGGGGCGACGGCACTGAGCTGACGTCGGACGCCCACGTCCTGCCCGAGCTCGGAAGCTGGAGGTGACCGCCCGATGACCTACCACGGCAAGGTGAGGCCGGGAGAACCCGCGGACACCCGTGAGCTCGCGAACCTGATCATCAGCAAGCTGGCCGTCGACGAACAGATGTCGAACAACGTCTACCTGCTCCGCTGCCGCGCCACCGACGAGCAGCTCCTGGTCGACGCCGCGGCCGACCCCGACGCGATCCTCAAGCTGGTCGGGCCCGACGGCCTGAAGACCGTGGTGACCACACACCGGCACTGGGACCACCACCGCGCGCTCGCTGCCGTCGTGGAGGCCACCGGCGCCGAGACCGTGGCCGGCGTCGAGGACGCGTCCGAGCTGCCGGTCAAGGTGGACCGCACCGTCTGGGACGGGGACCGGATATCGGTCGGCGAGTGCGAGCTCGAGGTGATCGGCCTTGTCGGCCACACCCCCGGCTCGATCGCTCTGCTGTACGACGACCCCGCCGGCACGCCGCACCTGTTCACCGGCGACTCGCTCTTCCCAGGCGGCGTGGGAAACACGTTCGGCGACGACGAGGCGTTCCAGAGCCTGATGGACGACGTCGAGGAGAAGGTCTTCGGCCGCCTGCCCGACGAGACGTGGTTCTACCCCGGCCACGGCGACGACTCCACGCTCGGCACCGAGCGCCCCCACCTCGAGGAGTGGCGCGAGAGAGGCTGGTGACGTAGGGCTCGTACGGCATATAGGGGAGATCTAGGTAAAGGATGCGTCCTACCATCGAAAAATGGGGGACAGCGAAACAGCCCCGTGGGGCTTCCGAACCGACCAGGACTGGCGGAGCCTGTCTCGCGACGCCGGTCCGACCGCGACACCACACTGGGCCCGGGCCTGGGTCGACGCCTACGGTGCGCGATACGACCTCGACAGCTCGCTGCTCGAGCACAAGCCCGGGGAGGCCATCCTCCCCCTCGTGCGTCCGCGCCGCCGGCCGTGGCGCCTCGAGCTCCTCAGTGCACGGGAGCTGGCGGAGCCGGTGGACGTGGTGGCATCCGACACGACCTCCGTCGACAGCCTCGCGTCTGCCCTGGCCGCTCGGGGGGAGAACGTCTTCCTGCGTCGAGTCCCGGCGGGGTCGGCCCTGGTGCCGTCCCTCGAGCACGCCTACCGGCGCCGAGGAACCGTGATCGTCGGCGCCACCTCGCCGTCCCCCGTCCTGCCCATCGACGAGACCTGGGCCGAGCCCGAACGACACATGGGTAAGCGGCGACGCTCGGACCTGCGGCGCGCCCGACGCCGCGCCGAGGAGCTCGGGAAGGTCGAGTACGACCTCGTGGCGCCGACCGAGGCGGAGCTGGACGGGTACCTGGACGAGCTCGTCGCGGTGGAGTCCCACGGCTGGAAGGGCCGCGCGAGCACCGCCCTCGCCCACCAGGCCGCGCAGCAGCAGTTCTTCCGGAGCTACGCCCGTGCCGCCGCCCGAGAGGGCGAGCTGCGTCTGTCGTTCCTGCGGATCGACGACCAGGTGGCCGCCGCGCAGCTCGCCGTGCACCGCGCCGCCGCCCTGTGGCTTCTCAAGATCGGGTACGACGAGCAGTTCGCCCGCTGCTCCCCCGGCACCCTGCTTCTCCTGGAGGCCGTGGCGACCGCCGCGCTCCAGGGAGCACGGAACGTGGAGTTCCTCGGCATGGCGAAACCGTGGACTGCCCGGTGGACGACCAGCGAACGGTCCTACGTCCGAGTGCTCGCCTACGCCCGAACGCCCTCCGCGATGCCGTGCCTGGTCGAAGACACCTACCGGTTCGTGCGACACACGGTTCTCGAACGTCGCGAGGCGGCGAAGACGGCCCAGTACGCCGGGACAGCCGGCGAGGGAGAGTGACGTGTCCGATCCGGTGACTCAGCTCAAACGAGCGGTTCTCAAGCGAGCCGGTCAGGCCTACCTCGCAGGGCCCGCTCCTTCCGACGCGGTCTTGGTCGCGGACGGTGTGCATGTGAGAGGCCACCGGGCCACGCTCAGCTACTGGAACGCTCCCGAGGACCCGCCCGCCCACATCAACGCACAGACCGCAACCGTCGTCCGCGCGGCCGGTGAACGCGCGGCCTGGGCCGACGTCGCGGTCAAGGCACCGGCGATGAAGTTCGACGCGGACCTGGTCACCGACCTCGCGGAGGAGAGCCGCGACCGTGGGGTCCGGCTGTGGTTCGACTCGCACGCCCCCGCCTTCACCGACCAGACCCTCGATCTCGCGGAGACCGCTTCGAGCGTGGGCTGCGAGGTCGGCGTGGCACTCCCCGCAAGGTGGCGGCGCAGCGCGGAGGACGCCGACCGTGCGACGAGTGCCGGCCTGGCCGTCCGCATCGTGAAGGGCCAGTGGGCCGACCCCGACGCTCGCGACGAGGTCCGCGCCATGTACCTGTCGCTGGTCGAGCGCCTCCTGGGACGGGCTTCGTTCGTGGGCCTGGCGACGCACGACGACTGGCTGCTGCAGCAGGCCTCCGGGATGCTCCACGGGCGCAGCACGCCGTTCGAGTTCCAGCTCCTGCACGGACTGTCGCCGCGACAGGCCCTGGCCATCGCCCGGGCCCACGAGATTCCCGTGCGGTTCTACATCCCGTTCGGCCACCCCTCCCTGGTCTACTCCATGCGCACCATCTGGGAGAACCGGCGCCACGCCACGTGGCTCGCCCAGGACCTGGTCTTCGGCGGCCGCAAGGGGTCGCTGCTCCGTCACGGCCGTTAGGGACCCGACGTCGACCGCGGTGCCGGGCATCGGCCGGGACCGCGGTCATCGAGACTGGGGATATTGACGCTCGTTCGAGGTCTCGGCGCGTTCCGGCGCCTACGGTGAGGCATCGGCCACCGGCCGGACCTGCGACCACAGGGGGGCGACGTGAGGGCCACCGAGCGAGCAATCTCGGTGGTCATCTGCGCCTACACCGAGCAACGGTGGGACGACGTCGTGGCGGCGGTCCGGTCCGTGCAGGCGCAGAGCCTGCCCGCGCACGAGATCGTCGTCGTGGTCGACCACAACCCGGCACTCCGAGCAAGGCTGGCCGCGGAGCTCCACGTGCGGGTCGTGGAGAACCAGGCCGCGCCGGGGTTGTCCGGCGGCAAGAACACCGGAGTGGCCGTCTCGACCGGCGACATCGTCGCCTTCCTGGACGACGACGCCGTGGCCGAGCCCGACTGGCTCCGCAGCATGGCCACCGGCTACGACGACCCGGCCGTGGTCGGAGTCGGTGGGCTGACGCTGCCCGCATGGGACGCTCAACGCCCGTCCTGGTTCCCGGCGGAGTTCGACGGGGTGCTCGGCTGCACGTACGTCGGACGGCTGCCGGGCCCGGTCCGCAACCTGCTCGGCGGCAACGCGTCGTTCCGACGAGAGGCGTTCGAGGTCGCCGGCGGCTTCGCGGAGCACATCGGCCGTTCCTCGGGCAAGCCACGGCCGCTCGGCTGCGAGGAGACCGAGTTCTGCATCCGGGTCCACCATTGTCTGCCCTGGACGAAGTTCCTCTTCGAGCCCGGCGCGGTGATCAGGCATCGCGTGCCGCCGGCGCGCGGCCAGTTCGCGTACTTCCGCTCACGCTGCTACGCCGAAGGACTGTCCAAGGCGCTGGTCACCGGCAGCGTCGGCGTCGCCGACGGCCTCGCCACCGAGCTCACCTACACCGCGGTGACCCTGCGCCGTGGGGTGCTGAGCAACCTCGGCCGGGCGGGTCGCGGCCATCCCGACGGGTTCACACGGGCCGCTGCGATCGTGGTCGGCCTGGCCTGTACCGGCGCCGGCTACGTCGTCGGTGTGACGCAGCAGCAGCGAACCCGGCTCCGGCCGGGCATGGTGCTGTGATGGCCGTACCCGTCTTCATGTACCACTCCGTCACCGACCACCCGGTCGACGCCACCCGGTCGCTCTCGGTCAGTCCGCGACTGCTGGCGGAGCAGCTGGCGGCGCTGGCGGACCTCGGTTTCACCGGGGTCAGCTTCTCGCGCCTGCGTGACGCGCTGGTGCGAGATGAGCACCTCCCGGACCGCACGGTGGTGCTGACCTTCGACGACGGGTACGACGACTTCCACGGTGCGGCCCTGCCGCTCCTGGAGAGGCACGGGTTCTCGGCGACGGTCTTCGTCACGACCGGATGGGTCCGCGATGCCGGCCGGCATGCGGCCGGTCGACCGCTCGCCCGCACACTCAGCTGGTCTCAGGTGGCCGAGGCCGCGGCCGCGGGCGTGGAGATCGGTGCGCACAGCCACAGCCACCCCGAGCTGGACCAGCTGCCGCAGCGGGCGCTCCAGGACGAGCTGCGCACCAGCAAGGCCCTCCTCGAGGACCGCCTGGACGGCGCAGTCCGCAGCCTCGCCTACCCCTACGGCTACTCGAGCCGGCGGGTCCGTGCTGCCGCGGCAGCGGTCGGGTACGACGCAGCGGCGGCAGTGGCCAACGCGGTCGCCCGGGACGACGCGGATCCGTTCGCGGTGCCGCGGCTGACGGTGCGGCGATCGATGACTGCCGAGACGCTGGAGGCGCTGGCACACCGACGGGCCGTGACCCGGACCTACGCCCTCCAGCGCGTCATGACCAAGGGCTGGGCCTCGGTCCGGCGCACCCGGTCCGTGGCGACGCGCCTCGCGGGTGGCTGACGTCGAGACGTGGTAGGGCTCGGGGTGGCGCCGAGTGCCCGAGCCGGGTCGGCGCCGCTGCGCACCAGGACCGAGAGGACGGTCGCGTCGTCCCTGCCTAGGTCGCCAGCGGCGTGTGGGGATGTTTCGCTGCCCGGCCCTGGAAGGAGAGGATCGCGGGGTTCTGGATGACGCCGTCGCGGATCTCGATCGCGCGGCTGATGGTGGGGTCGGCGTCCCACGCCTCTCCGCCACCGAGAACGGTGCGTAGGAAGGGAAGCAGTGCCTCGCTGTTCTCCCATGTGGCGGAGTTCCACAGGTACGACGGACTGTGGTCGACGGCGTAGTAGAGGACACCGTCACCGACGACGAAGGCGGGCTCGGTGAACGTCGTCGGTCGCGCCCAGCTGAAGCCCATCCCCTCGTCGCAAGAGACGTCCACGACCACGGTTCCGGGCCTCATCAGTGTCAGGTCCTGCGCGGTCATGAAGGTCAGCGGCGCGTCCGTGTCCTGGAGAACACAGTTCACGATGACGTCGTGCTCGGCCAGGAACCCCGCGAGCGGAACCCTCCCGTTCTCCGTGACCGCGTGGCTCACCCGCTCGGTGGTCTCGTCGCTGTCGAAGTGCACGATCCTGGTGGAGTGGATCGGCGCGGCGACGGCGGCGACGTCCCGGTGCGTGAGCACGTCGACGTCATGGACGCCCAACGCCGTCAGCGCGGTGACTGCACCACGGGCTGTCGCGCCGAAGCCGATGACCACGGCTCTGAGGCGTCGCCCGTAGGCGCCGGTCGATCCTGCGATCTGCATCGCATGAAGGACCGAGCAGTAGCCCGCGAGCTCGTTGTTCTTGTGGAAGACGTGCAGGCTGAACGACCCGTCAGCGTGCCAGTGGTTCATGGCCTCGAAGGCGATCAGCGTGAGCTTCCGGTCGATGGCCACCTGGGTGAGCAGGTCGTCCTGCACGCAGTGCGGCCAGCCCCAGAGGACCTGGCCCGGCCGCAGCTCGGCGATGTCGCTGAGCAGCGGCTTGGGCTGGAGGATGACGTCGCACTCCGCAAGCAGCTCTGCCCGGGTCCTGAACCCCGCGACCCAGCCCTCGAGCTCGTCGTCGGACACTCCGAAGCTCTCGCCGTACCCTCGCTCGAGGAACACGCGGTCCCTCAGGTCGTCGGGTATGCGACTGAGGTGCTGCGGATGCAACGGGAGGCGCCGCTCGTTCTCCTTGAGCGACCGTGCCATGACGCCGAGGTTCAGCTGGTTCACCTGACTCCCTTCCTGGCACGCCAGCCCCTGGCGTGCCGATGCCGACCCGACGTTACTGCGCAAGCACCGGATCGGGTGACGTGGCGAACGATGCCCACACGGACTTCGCCCGCCCATGGACCCGGATCACGCCCCACTCGTCGCTCAACTCGGCCACGATGGCCAGACCGCGACCTCCCGGCTCCAGCGTGAGCCCGGCGGGGGGACGCACCGGCACCGCCGACGACCCGTCCTGGACCGTGAGCAGCACGCGGCCCGGCGTTCCCCGCAGCGTCACGAGGAACCCCGTGCCCGCGTGTACCAGGGCGTTCGTGACGAGCTCGCTCGCGACGAGCCGGACATCGTCCTGCAGGTGCGCGAGGTCGTGCTCCTCGAGATGGCGGTGGATGAACCCGCGTGCCGTTGAGACACTGGCCGGTACGGCGGCCAGCTCGGTCTCGTGCGACCACGACTCGGCCTCGTCCATGTCTCCCCCGGGACCGTCAGGGACGGCCGACGAGGTCCTCGGCGGTGGACAGGCGGCTGCCGGAGACGGCGAGCCGGGATGTGCTGTGGGACGTCATGGCGACGTCGCCTTTCCACCGACGATGAGAGCAGGCCCAGCGGGGCGGCTCGACGGGTCGGTGGCTCCACCCTACCCCCACCCTTGTCGGAGGGCGCTCTGCGCGAACGGGACCTAGGTCTCGAGCAACTCCAGCAGCCAGGCCCGGACCGGGAAGCCGTACTCGCGGTGGCTCGACTCCGGCTCGCCCTCGAGCGCCGAGCGCCAGGACACCGCCCGCGTCACGCATCCGGTACGACGGGCGTGGTCGGTGTCCCTGACGAGGTCCTCCCGGGCGGCGTAGCCCGAGAAGTGCTCCAGGTAGCTGTCGCGGACACGGAGCACCCGAGGGTCGTCCTCCGGGCAGCCCGCGGCCCATGCGAGGGAGCTGAGCGTCACGAGCATCGTCGCGAGCGGGAAGCCCCACGACGCGTCACCCCAGTCGATCACCCTCGCGGCCTCGGCCGTACCACCCCAGCACACGTTGCCGGAGTGCAGGTCGTCGTGCTGGAGCGAGCACGGGACATCCGAGGCCGCGAGCGCGGCGCACCAGTCGTCGTACTCCCCGAACCGCGCGGCGAACCGTGACCGCTCCTCCGCGCTGAGCCCGCCGCCCTCAACGGGCAGTGACGACAGCTCCGCGACGAGCGTCCGCAGCCGCCCGGGCAGGACGTCCGGCGTCATCAGGGGCACCCCCGTCCCGAGGACGGCTTCCGGCTGGTCGGCGAGCCGGAGCTGCGCCTCGGCGTACCTGCCGACGACGGCCGGCCAGATCTCCCACTGCGCCTCGGGGTCGGCCACCGCCCGCAGCACCGGGCCGGCGTCGCGCATGAGCGTCCAGCCGCGGCGGCGGTCCACAGCCAGCACGTCGGGCACCAGGTCCGGCTCGACCTGGGCGAGCGCGCCGAGCAGCGCCGCCTCGTGGCGGGTGCCCGGGCCGTTGACCTTGAACCACAGGTCGCAGCCCACGGCGCCGAAGCGGACCGCGCTGGACCAGGACCGCAGGTGCGGCTGCTCCCGTTCGCCGGTGAGGGCGATGCCGCAGCCCGTGGCCGCTTCCTCCACCCACCCGGTGACCTCGTCGATGAAGGCCCCCGCCGACCAGGCACGGATGTTCGGGCTCTGCGGGTCGTCGCTCACGGGGACGATCGTCGCGGGTCGGCGCCATGACCGCCACCGCGGCGGCGTTGCGTTGCGGTCACTCCTGGCAGCGGGCGTCTGCCTCCGCCTTGGAGTCCTTCGCTGCGCTCGGGTGCTCCCACACGTGCCCGACACCGTCGCAGTCAGTGCGCGAGCACGTGAGGTTCCCGTTCGGTGAAGTCTTACGACACATCCGGGCCTCCTCGTTCTCTATGAGACGCATACCCATGCGAGACGGTTGCGTCCCGCTGGGCCAGACCACTGATTCCGAAGAACTTGTGTCCCAAGAGTGGGGATAACGTGCAGCGACCCGCACTCAGAGGTCCAGCTCGACCAGGACGGCGCGGTGGTCGCTGGCTCTCCGCTGCAGCGCCTCCTCGACACCCGGGTCGCCGTGGTGCAACACCGGGGGCGTACCGCGGACGAGGAGCGCGTCTATCCGCTTCACCGGCTCGTCGGCCGGGAAGGTCTGCCACTTCCTGGAGCCGTGGTCGACGTACCCGGCAGCGCGGAGCCGCTGCCAGCTCGGGCCGCCCGGGATCTCGTTCAGGTCACCACCGACGAGCACCGGTCCTCGCAGCCGGTTCGCGACCGCGATCACCTGGCCGACCTCGCGCGCCCGGCGCTCGGCGTCGAGGCTCAGGTGGCAGGAGACGACCCCGAGCAGTCTGCCGTGAAGACGGAGCTGGGCAGCGGCGATCCCGCGCCGGGGCTGGAACAGCGGCTGGCGGATCGTCGTGGTGAACGTCGACCTGACCTGCACACGCGGCGCCGCCGCGATCATGTTCGAGCCGGCGTCGCGGCCCCCCGCGACGTACTGCATCTCCCAGCGTTCGGCGAGCCCACGAGCCCGGGAGCGCCACAGGAACGGCGTCTTGGGGCTCTCGTTGACGAGCACCACGTCGGCGTCCGAGCCGCGCACGACCTCGTCGAGCGCAGGACCGCCCCGGCCGCCCATCCAGATGTTGTAGGTCATCACGCGAACCGGGGACACCGCACGATCCTGGCACGGAGTGGCGCGAGCCACCACGCGCAACGCCGGGCCGTCAGCCGAGCACGGCCTCGGCGACCTGGCGGACCTCCTCGGGGCTGCGCAGGTTGAGCACCAGCATGGTCACGCCGGCCTCCTCCCACCGCTCGACCTGATCGCGGACCTCGTCCCGGCTGCCGATGATCGTCACCTCCGCGATGAGCTCGTCCGGGACCAGCGCGGCCGCCTCGTCCTTGCGCCCCTCGAGGTACAGCTCCTGGATCCGGTCGGCGACCTCCTGGTAGCCCATCCGGTCGAAGACCGCCTTGTGGAAGTTCTGCTCCTTGGCGCCCATGCCGCCGATGTAGAGCGCCATCCGAGGGCGCATCGCGTCGAAGGTCGCCTGCTTGGCGGCGCCGTCGGGGGTGACGACGAGCTGACAGGTCGCGGCGATCTCGAACGTCTCGCGCGTACGACGGGCGCCCGGCCGGGCGAACCCTTCGTCCAGCCAGGACCGGTACATGTCCGCCATCCGCGGCGAGAAGTAGATGGGCAGCCAGCCGTCGGCGATCTCCGCAGCGAGCGCGACGTTCTTGGGACCCTCCGCGCCCATCCAGATCGGCAGATCCGCCCGCAGAGGATGGGTGATCGGCTTCAGCGGCTTGCCGAGCCCGACCGCTCCCTCGCCCGTGTACGGCAGCGGGTAGTGCGGGCCTTCGTTGGTCACCGGCGCCTTGCGAGCCATCACCTGCCGGATGATGTCGATGTACTCCCGGGTCCGGGCGAGGGGCTTCGAGAACGGCCTGCCGTACCAGCCCTCGACGACCTGCGGGCCTGAGACACCGAGACCGAGGATGACCCGGCCGCCGGAGAGGTGGTCCAGCGTCAGCGCGTGCATGGCGCACGAGGTCGGCGTGCGTCCCGACAGCTGGACGATGGACGTACCGAGCTTGATCGTCGACGTCCGGTGACCCCACCAGGCCAGCGGCGTGAAGGCGTCCGACCCCCACGCCTCCGCGGCGAAGACCGCCTCGAAGCCGGCCCTCTCGGCCTCCTCGACGAGCTCTCCGACGCCCTGTGGCGGCTGGGCTCCCCAGTACCCGAGCTGCAGTCCGAGCTTCACGACGACCACCTGTCCTTCCTGCTCCGTCCTCCCGCGGTCCTGACCGGGACCCGTGACCCCCGAGCCTCTCACCGATCTCGTCCCCGTCGTCCGACGCGCTGTGCGGCCCTGCCGCATGACCGATGAGTCTTGCCCCGCCGGCCGGTCAATGAGGAGACTGGCCGGAGAGGAGCAGGACATGGACAAGCAGTTCACCGCGACCCTGAAGAAGAGCCCGGGCAAGGGAGGCTGGACCTACGTGGTCTGGCCGGAGTCCGTGACGTTCTTCGACACACGCGGGCTCGTGAAGGTACGCGGAACGGTCGACGGACATCCCTTCACCAGCTCGTTCATGGCGATGGGAGACGGCACGCACAAGCTGCCGGTCAAGGCCGAGATCCGCAAGGCGATCGGCAAGGAGGCGGGCGAGCCGGTGACCGTGCACCTGCACGAGCGGCTCCAGGACTAGATCAGCGCGCGTCGCGCTGGAACTCGAGCTCGCGGCCGAGCACCTCGTAGCCGAGCCTCTCGTTGACCGCGATCATGAAGCCGTTGGACTCCATGTTCCAGGTGTCGATGGTCGCCAGGCCCGGCTCGGTCTGCGCCAGCCAGCGGAGCATGTCGGTCTTGAGCAGCAGGCCCAGCCGGTGGCCGCGGTGCGCCGCGACGACGGTGGTGTCGTGCTGGTCACCGATCCACGGCCGCTCCGAGTCCACCGCGACCACGGTGTGCCCGGCGAGCTCCCCCGTCCCGCGGTGGCGCGCGAGAACCCGGTAGAGCCGCTTGCCCCTGTTCTCCATCGCGGTCTCGTAGCCACGGATCCGCTCGACGGGGTACACCTCGTCCTCGATGTCGAGGTCGTCGGTGGGCGCGTCGTTGATGGACGCCGACATCTCGGCGACAGCGTCGACTAGGTCGTCGGGGACGCGTCCGAGAAGGCGCACGAGCTCGTAGTCCGAGGCCGCGCCGGCCGCATCGACGTACGTCTCCTCGACGAGGTCGCGGTCGACGTGCTCCAGGACCTGGCGCCGCTTGATGGCCGAACCCTTGCGCGGGACGTCGTGCTTGGCGGCGAACCGGTGCGTCTCCGCGCAGTCCCATCCGTCGAGCCCGATGCTGGTGCGGCCGATCTCCCTCGCACGGTTCTCGGCGAACGCCAGCATCTCGCTTCCGCGCCCGGCGCCCCGGAGGTCGGGGTGCACGAGGACCTCGAGCCAGGCGAGGTGGGTGTTGTCCCACTCGCTGGTGTGCAGCGCGACCACGCCCGCGAGCCGGTCGTGCTCCCACGCAGCGAAGGTCTCGGGCGCCTCGCCGTCCCAGCCGTAGCGGCGCATCGCGGCGTACGCGGCGACCGTGAACGGGTGCTCGTACGGAGCGTCCACCTTGAACGCCGCGTTCGTCAGCTCCACCGCCGCCACGGTCGTGTCGTGGTCGTCAGGGGTGAACCGCTCGATCTGCATCCACCGAGGATGCTCCTGGACGCAGCGGCCGCGCGACCAGTTTTCGGCGCGACCGCGCCGCGATCCTCGCCGATGCGGTGACCACGACTTCATGAGACGCCTGTCACCATCTGGTCATTCGGTTTGGGCGGGCGAGGACACCTGCCTAGTCTGGACGGGCCCTGCGTCCCGGCGGGGTGCCGCGCCGGAGCAACGCCGAGTCCTGCCCCGCACCGGACGGCCACATCGAGCACTGAACAGGGGCAGGAGCGGGGGACCCAAGTCTCCACGGTCGAAAGACCTCGGGGTGAAGCCTCACGCCGTTCCACGGCACGAGGCCGGGCCAAGCCTTTCCGCCCGAACCCGACAGCTGACCTCGCAGGCGTACGAGAGGTCCTCTGCCATGCGCTCACGCATGTTCCTGGCGACGCTTGTCGCCCTCATCTCCGCCTTCGCCCCCACGATGGTCGCCGCCCCGGCCGAGGCCGCCACGCTGCGCACCTGGAAGCGTCTTGCCATGTGCGAGTCGGGTCTCCGCTGGCACATCAACACCGGCAACGGCTACTACGGCGGCCTGCAGTTCAGCGCCTCCACGTGGAAGGGCTTCGGCGGCCGCAAGTTCGCCTACAACGCCCACCGCGCGACCCGCGCCGAGCAGATCAAGATCGCCGAGAAGGTCCGCCGCGCGCAGGGTTGGGGCGCCTGGCCGGCCTGCTCGGACAAGCTCGGCCTGCGCTAGCCCACGGGCTGTAACAGGTTCTCGTTTGACTACACTGGCGGTATGTCGGACCGCTTCCTGCGACGCCAGCTGCTCACCGCCGCTCTCACCGCCAACGCCCTGCACCCCCTCCCGGGGTTCCGGGCAGGCATCCCGGCCATGTTCGGCGGCTGGCTCACGACGGAGCTCGCACCCCACCTGGTCGTCGCCACCGCAGCCGACACCCTCGCCGAGCTGACGCTCCGGCGGCGCAGAGGTCAGGTGTCGGGGGCCGGAGTCGGGCTCGCCACGGCCAGCCTCACGGGCCTCGCGTACCTCATCCGCCAGTCCCAGGCGGCCAGGGAGGACGTCGACGAGGCGCTGCGCGAGGCGCTCGGGCCCGGGTACATGGACGAGCTGACCGCGGTGCACACCGACGTGGACATGGCGACTCCGTGGCGGCAGCTCGTGATGCCGTTCCGGATGCAGAACCCCGAGGTCGAGGTCCTCAAGGACATCACGTACGCCGGACGAGGCAGCCGCCGTGGGCTCCTCGACGTCTACCGACGCGCCGGTGGACCGGTCTCCGGGGCCCCTGTGCTGCTCCAGGTGCACGGCGGCGGCTGGACGATCGGCGACAAGGACCGGCAGGGCATCCCCCTGATGCTGCACATGGCCGCGCGCGGCTGGGTCTGCGTCGCCATCAACTACCGGCTCAGTCCGCGCCACGCCTTCCCGACCCATCTCGTCGACGTGAAGCGGTCGATCGGCTGGATCCGCGAGAACATCGAGCGGTTCGGTGGCGACCCGTCGTACGTCGCCATCACCGGAGGCTCTGCCGGCGGCCACCTGGCCGCGCTCGCCGCGCTCACCCCCAACGACCCGGAGTACCAGCCCGGCTTCGAGGAGGCCGACACCACGCTCCAGGCGGCTGTGCCCTTCTACGGGATCTACGACTTCGCCGGCGCCACCGGTGACCGGCGGGCGGTCCAGCTGCGCGACGCCTTCCTCGGCCCTCGCGTCCTGAAGAAGGACCCGCGCAGCGACCTCGCGGAGTTCGAGAAGGCCTCTCCCCTGCTGCGCGTGAACGCCGACGCACCGCCGTTCTTCGTCATCCACGGGACCCACGACACCCTCGTCCCCGTCGTCCAGGCGCGCCACTTCGCGCGTCGGCTTCGGGAGGTGTCCAAGAGTCCCGTGGCCTACGCCGAGCTCCCTGGGACCCAGCACGCGTTCGACGTGTTCCCGTCGATCCGCAGCGCCCACGTCACCCGCGGCGTCGACCGCTTCCTGCGCTGGAACTACGCCCACTGGAAGGAAGCCTCGTTCCGTGACTGAGGAACCGCGGCCCGTGGCTTCCCAGGACTCCCCTGCCCCGCAGACCGGCGCCATGCCCGCGGACCTGCTCGAGCACGCGCTCGCGGCCAAGGGCTTCATGCCGCTCGACGAGGGGGACCTCCTGCACCGGCTCGCGCGGCAGCGCCTGCCGCACGGCCCCGTGCTCGAGGTCGGCACCTACTGCGGGAAGTCCGCGGTCTACCTCGGCGCCGCGGCGCGCGAGGTCGGCGGCACGGTGTTCACCGTGGACCACCACCGCGGCTCGGAGGAGAACCAGCAGGGCTGGGAGTACCACGACCCGACGCTGGTCGACCCCGAGGTGGGCAGGCTCGACACGCTCGGCCACTTCCGCCGGACCATCGCCCGCGCCGGCCTCGAGGAGCAGGTCGTCGCGGTCGTCGGCCGGTCCACCACCGTGTCCGCGCACTGGCGGACCCCCCTGTCGCTGCTCTTCGTCGACGGCGGGCACACCGACGAGCACGCGACGAACGACTACGAGGGCTGGGGGCGCTGGGTCGCCAAGGGGGGCCTGATGGTCGTGCACGACGTGTTCCAGGACCCCGCCGACGGCGGGCAGGCGCCGTACCGGATCTACCTCCGTGCGTTGGAGAGCGGCGACTTCGAGGAGTCCGCGCACCTCGGGTCGCTGCGTGCGCTGACCAGGGTGCACGGCGAGGCCGGCGACCCGGTCAGGTGACCCGGGCGCCCCGGACGTCCTGCGGCACGCAGCCGCACTCGAGGCCGATCTCGGTGAACCCACCGGGCAACGACTCGCCGCGGAAGATGCCCGAGCCCGGCGTCGTGCACGTGAGCGCGTCCGCCGCGAGCACGACGGACGCCGCGGTCCACGAGCTGCACTCGATCGGCCACCGGGCGTCGTCGGCGAACACGTAGCCGGTCCAGTACGACCCGTCGTCGTCCCTCAGGTGCTGCATGGCGGCCAGCAGGTCCAGCGCCCGCTGCCGCTCCCCCATCGCCTCGAGGGAGAGCACGAGCTCGCAGGTCTCCGCGCCGGTGACCCAGGGACGGTCGTCCACGCAGCGGATGCCGAGCCCCTCGACCACGAAGTCGTCCCACCGGGACCTGATCCGCGAGGCCGCCAGCCCGTCGCGGACCGCGCCGCCCAGGATCGGGTAGTACCAGTCCATCGAGTACCGGGTCTTCGCGTCGAACCGGTCCTCGTGCTCCCGCAGCGCGTGACCGAGGCGCCCGGCGGCGAGCTCCCACTCCGGCATCGGCTCGTCGAGCAGCTCGCTCAGCGCAAGTCCGCAGGCGAGCGCGTGGTAGATGCTCGAGCTCCCCGCGACGAGGGCGGTGTCCATCGCCTCACCACGCGCGTTCGCTGCCCAGGCGATGCCCCCGAACGGCAGCTGGAGGGCGGTGACCAGGTCGAGGGCCCGACGGACGACCGGCCACGCCCGTCGTACGAACGCCTCGTCGCGCCGCCCGAGCCAGTGGTGCCAGACACCAACCGCCACGTAGGCGGTCATGTTCGTGTCCGTGCCGGCGTCGACGACGTGCCCGTGGCTGATCTTCATCGGCCAGGAGCCGTCGGCGCGCTGGGTGCCGAACAGCCAGTCGTACGCGCGCTCCGCGGCCTCGACCTCTCCCCCGACGAGCAGCGCCATCGCGCACTCGACGTGGTCCCAGGTGTCGGTGTGCCCACCCCGGAACCACGGGATCGCCCCGGACGGCTCCTGCACCCGGGCGACCGCGGCCGCCGTCAGCCGGATGTCGTGGACGCTGAGCAGGTCGGGGATGCTCGGGATCTCGCCGGTCACGGGCGGCCTCAGGGCTTGGTCAGGTAGAGCACCATGCTCTTGCCGATGACGGGGTTCAGCAGCTGCTCGGCCGTCCGGGTCAGCCACGGCCGCCTCATGATGTCCCAGACCAGCAACCGGTGGTACGACCTGGGCAGGACGTGGTCGTCGTTCTCGACACCGACCGCGCACTTGAGCCACCAGTACGGCGCGTGCAGGGCATGGGCGTGCTCCTTGCCGACGTAGGTCATCCCGGCGCCCTCGAGCTTCCCGACCAGCTCGGCGCCGGTGTAGATCCGGACGTGGCCGCCCTCGACCTGGTGGTACTCGTCCGACAGTGCCCAGCAGATCTTCTCGGGCAGCCAGCGCGGCACCGTGACGGCCATGGTGCCGCCGGGACGCAGGACGCGGACCAGCTCCGCGATCGCGGCCTCGTCGTCGGGGATGTGCTCGAGGACCTCCGCCGCCACGACGCGGTCGAACTCACCGTCGGCGAAGGGCAGCGCGAGTGCGTCGCCCTGCTTCACGTCGGCGTCGGCCCCGTCGGGGACCTCGCCGGCCTGGCGCATCGCGGCGAACATGTCGGAGACGCCTGAGAGCTCGTCGGCGTCCTGGTCGAACGCGATCACGTCACTGCCGCGCCGGTAGAGCTCGAAGGCGTGGCGACCAGCGCCGCAGCCCATGTCGAGGACCCGGTCCCCGGCCTGGACGCCGAGGCGGTCGAAGTCAACGGTCAGCATCGGGTCAGATCTCCTTGTCGTTCTCGTCGATGGCCCGCTGGAAAGCCGCCGCGGTGGCCTCGGCCACCGCTCGCCAGCTGAACTTCTCCAGCGCGCGCGCCCGGCCGGCCGCCCCCATCCGGTGCCGGCGCTCCGGGTCGTCGAGCAGCGCCTCGAGCGCCGCCGCGAGCTCACCCACGTCACCGGGGGTCACCAGGTCGGCGCACACGCCGTCCTCGCCCACCACCTCGGGGATCGCGCCGGCACGGCTGACCACGAGAGGCGTGCCGCACGCCATCGCCTCGACGGTCGGCAGCGAGAAGCCCTCGTAGAGCGAGGGAACACAGGCGATCTCCGCCGAGCCGACCACCTCGGCGAGCTCGGTGTCGCTCAGACCGCTGACGAACCGGACGCTGTCCTCGATGGCGAGCCGGTCGATGAGCTGCTCGGTGCGCCCGCCGGGCTTCGGCCGGGTGATGAGCAGCAGCTCGGCGTCGCGCTCGGTGCGCAGCTTGGCGAACGCCTCGAGCAGGGTGGCGGTCCCCTTCATCGGGGTGTCCGCGCTGGCCATCGCGATGATCCGGCCCGGGACCCGGGGGTCCTGGTAGTGGGCGAAGACCTCCGGCTCGACGCCGAGCGGGATCACCTCGATCCGGTCCGGCGGGACGCCGAAGTCCGCGACGATGTCACGGGCCGAGGACCTCGAGACGGTCAGCACGTGCTTCATCCGGCGGGCGACCCGTCCCTGCATGGTGAGGAAGCCGTACCAGCGCCAGGTGGAGACCTTCTTGCGGCCACGGGCGTTGCCCAGGTCCACACGGCGGTCGAAGGTGATCGGGTGGTGGATCGTGGCCACCAGCGGGATACCGGTCCGCGCGAGGTCGAGCAGCCCGTAGCCGAGGGTCTGGTTGTCGTGCACCACGTCGAAGTCGTTGAGTCGCCTCTTGAGCACGCGCGCTGCCCGGAGGCTGAACGTCAGCGGCTCGGGGAAGCCGGCGGTGTACATCGTGGCGACCTCGAGCACGTCGATGGCGTCACGGAACTCGCTGGGCCTCGGGGTCCGGAACGGGTCCGGCTCGCGGTAGAGGTCGAGGCTCGGGAGCTTGGTGAGCCTCACCCCCGGGTCGAGCTCGGGGTAGGGCTGGCCTGAGAAGACCTCGACGTCGTGACCGAGCGCGACCAGCTCACGGCTCAGGTGCCGGACGTACACCCCCTGGCCACCGCAGTGCGGTTTGCTGCGGTAGGACAGCAAGGCGATACGCACGTTTGACCTCCAGAACAGTGGAAAGATCCAAGTGGAACGTGTTTCGATTCGACGGTTGGCCGGTGTTAGCCTACGTGTACGGAGAGACTGGAACCGTGCCGGTGCTCCTACAACGAGCCACCTGGGATGAAGCGACGGGAGCCGCCACCGTGAGCAGCATGAACTCGTTGACCTTCGAGGAGCTCGGCTCCGCGGCGCAGCGAGACCGCCGGAAGAGGATCCTGGACGCGACCATCGCGTTGGCCTCCAAGGGCGGGTTCGACGCCGTGCAGATGCGCGCTGTCGCCGAGCAGGCCGACGTCGCTCTCGGCACGCTCTACCGGTACTTCCCGTCCAAGATCCACCTGCTCGTCTCCGCGCTCGCGCGCGAGTTCGAGAAGGCCAACGCGAGCTTCGACCAGAAGCCGGTCCCGGGCGACACCACGGCCGACCGGGTGATGTACGTCCTCAGCCGCACGACCCGTGCCCTGCAGCGCGACCCGAACCTCACCGAGGCGCTGACCCGGGCGTTCATGTTCGCCGACGCCTCGGTGGCCACCGAGATCCAGGTGGTCGGCATGCAGGTGACGCGGATGCTGATGCGCGCCATGCACGACCCTGAGTCGACGAGCACCGAGGTGGAGCCCACCGAGGAGGACATCGCGATCGCCAAGGTGATCGGCGACGTGTGGCTCGCCAGCCTCGTGCAGTGGGTCACCGGCCGGGCCTCGGCGGCCGACGTGAGCAAGTCGATGGACGTCGCCGTCCGCCTGCTCCTGCGCGACTGACCTGGCTACCGTAGGCGTTCTCCTCATCCGCGGTCGAGCATCTTGCGGTGGTCCCACGACGCGGTCTTCTCGGGTACGACGACCACCCCGACGCGCTTGCGCACCTGTCGCTCCACCTCGTCGCGGCCGATGTCGCCGAGGTCGGCGCCGTCGAACATCCGGGAGGCCACCGCCGTGCCGATGGCCCGGATCCCCGTCTCGTCGGTGACGAGCTCGGCCGTGCCCCTGATCGACACGCCACGGAGCTCGAAGTAGTCGTCGCCGGTCTCGACCAGGCACGTGATGCGTGGGTCGCGCTCGAGGT
The DNA here is from genome assembly GCA_035762105.1 of Nocardioidaceae bacterium. GTDB lineage: Bacteria > Actinomycetota > Actinomycetes > Propionibacteriales > Nocardioidaceae > Nocardioides_C. The sequence continues at coordinate 47,506 of DASTPU010000187.1, forward strand.
TCTTG
>DASTPU010000188.1:0-5548 GCA_035762105.1 Nocardioidaceae bacterium
GCTACCAGCAGGAGCGGTGGTGGTCCCCGGCCGGGTGGCGCCATGTGCAGGAGGCGGGCCTCGAGGCACCGCAGTTCCTCACCCGCGACGGGGAGGGCTGGCTGCGACGCCGCTTCGGGATGGTGGAGCCGGTGCGCGCCGACGAGCCGGTGACGCACGTGTGCTTCTTCGAGGCCGAGGCCTATGCGGCGTGGGCCGGCAAGCGGCTGCCCACCGAGACGGAGTGGGAGAAGGCCGCGCGCTGGGACCCGACGACCGGGCGGTCGCGGCGCTACCCGTGGGGCGACGAGGACCCCGGACCCGAGCACGCGAACCTCGGCCAGCGGCACCTGCGCGCGGCTCCCGCCGGTGCCTACCCGGCGGGCGCCTCCCCACTGGGCGTGCACCAGCTCATCGGCGACGTGTGGGAGTGGACCTCCAGCGACTTCACCCCCTACCCGGGCTTCGCGGTCTTCCCCTACGCGGAGTACTCCGCGGTGTTCTTCGGGTCCGACTACAAGGTGCTGCGCGGCGGCTCGTTCGGCACCGACGCGGTCGCCTGCCGCGGTACGTTCCGCAACTGGGACTACCCGATCCGGCGGCAGATCTTCTCCGGCTTCCGCTGCGCCCGCGACCCGCGGCCCGAGGAGCTCGGCTGATGTGCCGGCACCTGGCCTACCTCGGTGCGCCGGTCACCGTGGCGGAGCTCCTGCTCGCACCGGAGCACTCGCTGCTGGAGCAGACGTGGGCGCCGACGGACATGCGCGGCAGCGGCTCGGTCAACGCCGACGGGTTCGGTTTCGGCTGGTACGACGGGCAGGGCGACGCGCTGCGCTACCGGCGCTCGGTGCCGATGTGGGCAGACGGCTCGCTGCCCGACCTGGCCCGCACCATCCGTACGACGGCCGTGCTCGCTGCCGCACGCAACGGCACGACCGGCATGCCGGTGACCGAGAACGCCTGCGCGCCGTTCCGCCATGGCCGGTGGCTGTTCAGCCACAACGGCGTGGTCATGGGCTGGCCCGCCACGGTCGAAGGGCTCGCGGCCTCGCTGCCGACCACCGACCTGCTGCGGCTGGAGGCGCCGACGGACAGCGCGCTGCTGTGGGCGATGGCGCTGCGCCGGCTCCTCGACGGGGCCGGGGTCGAGGAGGTCGTCGAGCAGGTCACCACCGAGGTCGCCCACGCCGCGCCGGGCTCCCGGCTGAACCTGCTGCTGTCCGACGGCGAGACCGTCGCCGCCTCGACGTGGGGGCACAGCCTCTCGGTGCTCGAGGGCGCCGACCACGTGGTCGTCGGCTCGGAGCCGTTCGGGGACCACATCGGGGCCTGGCAGCCCGTGCCGGACCAGACCCTCGTCGTGCTCACCGTGGACGACACCAAGACGCGGACGCTGGAGGGTCCACCGCCGCTCCGCGCCGACCACGCCACCATCGTGAAAGGGCAGACCCGATGACCGCACCGACCCTCGACCTGCGCCTGACGCCCGACCACGCCTCGCGGGCGCTGCGCCACGACGTCCTCACCGGGCTGCGCGCGGAGCCGAGGTGGCTGCCGCCGAAGTGGTTCTACGACGCCCGCGGCAGCGAGCTGTTCGAGGAGATCACCCGGCTGCCGGAGTACTACCCGACCCGCGCGGAGCGCGAGATCCTCGACGACCGCGCCGCGGAGCTCGCCGAGCGGACCGGGGCGAGCAGCCTCGTGGAGCTCGGCTCCGGCTCGTCGGAGAAGACCCGGCTGCTTCTCTCGAGCCTGCGCGACCACGGCACGCTGCACGAGTTCGTGCCCCTCGACGTCTCCGAGTCGGCGCTCCGGGAGGCGGTGGCCGCGATCGTCGCGGACTACCCCGGACTGCGCGTGCACGGCGTGGTCGGCGACTTCACCGAGCCGCTCGAGGGGCTGCCCGGTGAGTCCCCCCGGCTCGTGGCCTTCCTCGGCGGGACGATCGGCAACCTCCTCCCCGACGAGCGGCAGGTCTTCCTGAGCAGCGTGCGCGGCGTGCTCGACGAGGACGAGTGGCTGCTGCTCGGCACGGACCTGGTCAAGGACCCCGAGACCCTGGTCCGTGCGTACGACGACGCAGCCGGCGTCACCGCGGAGTTCAACCTCAACGTGCTGCGCGTGCTGAACCGTGAGCTCGACGCCGACTTCCCGCTCGACGCGTTCACGCACGTCGCGGCTTGGGACCCCGCGAACGAGTGGATCGAGATGCGCCTGCGCGCGGACCGGGCGATGCACGTGGAGATCGCCGGCGTGGACCTGGCCGTGGACCTCGGCGAGGGCGAGGAGATCCGCACCGAGATCTCCGCGAAGTTCCGCCGGGAAGGTGTCGAGCGGGAGCTCAAGGGCGCCGGGTTCGAGCTCGACCGCTGGTGGACCGACCGGGCCGGACGGTTCGCGCTGTCCCTCGCCCGCGCGCTCTGAGCGGGTCGTTCGGCCCTGGCTCGCCGTCCCTCCGGACGCTGACGATGGGGGCGTGAACAACTCCTTCCTCGAGGAGCTCCGGAAACGTCGCGGCGAGATGCGCGGGTCGATCGACGCCATGGAGCTCGCACTCAGCGCCCCCGCGGCCGCCGACCTCGCCCGATGGGCCGAACGGGTCCAGGCCTCGCTCACCGGTCTCTCCTCCGACCTCAGCCAGCACATCGAGATCACCGAGGGCCCCGCCGGGATGTACCAGGAGGTGCTCAGCTCCGAGCCTCGTCTGGCGGGGGCGGTGCACCGACTCAAGGGCGAGCACGACGACATCCGCGAGCAGCTCGACGCGCTCATCGCCCGGACGGGGGCCGTGCACAACCTCGAGGACGCGACCGTCATCCGCGACCTCGGCACGGACCTGCTGCGCAGCCTCGTGCACCACCGGCAGCGCGGCGCCGACCTGGTCTTCGAGGCCTACGAGTTCGACGTCGGCGGCGGCGAGACCTGACCCGTCCAGGGATGCGGCGCCGCGTTCGGGGTAAACGACCCCCCATGTCCCCTGCCGCACCCCAGCACATCCTCGGCGCCCGCACGGCCGCCTGGTCCGCCGCCGGTCTCACCGCGCTGTTCGCGGTGGCCACCGTCCTCGTCGGGGCGGGGTGGTCGCCGTTGCTCCGGCTGGACGACGCCGTCGCCCGCTGGGCCTACCAGGCCACCGCCGGGAACGAGGCCTGGCTCGCATGGTGGATCGCGGTCGACCGGGTCACCGAGCCGATCCTGCTCCGGATCCTCCTGGTGGGCATCGGCCTGGTCCTCGCCTGGCGCCGGCGCTGGGCGCTGGCCGGGTGGCTGGTCGCCGTCACCGTGGTCCAGAACCTCGTCGCCGGGGTGGTCAAGCACATCCTCGACCGGCCGCGTCCGCGCTGGCCGGCGCCGCTCGCCCTGGAGGACTCGACCTCCTTCCCCGCCGGCCACTCGGCGGGTGTCGCGCTGTTCGCGACCGCGGTGATCCTCGTGGCGCTCGCGACCGCCGGCTCCCGCGGCCGGCGGTGGTCGGTCGCGGTGACCGCCGTGGCCGCCGCGGTCGTCGTGTCCCTGGACCGGATCTACCTGGGGCTTCACTACGTGAGCGACGTCGTCGCCGGCATCCTGCTCGGGGTCGCCGTGCCCCTCGCCGGCTGGGCGGTCATGGTGGGCATCCTCCGGGCCCGCGCCCGCCGGACCGGGGAGCCGTGGCACGAGGCGGACGACCAGCTAGACGCGCTCGAGGGCGACGTGCGGCTCCGGCGGTAGCTCGACGACGACCCCGTCGCCGAGGCCCACCTCGCCGCCCTGCTCGACGACGCCCATGACGCCCGTCCGTCGTACGAGGTCGCCGTCGGGGGCCGTGGTGACCGCGACCTTGAGCAGTCCGTGCCGGAAGTGGTCGATCTGGTGGCAGGGGTTGCGCAGGCCGGTCAGGCGTACGACGGCGTCCTGGCCGATCCGCAGCCGCGTGTCCCGGGGCAGCGCGAGCAGGTCGATCCCCGCGGTCGTGATGTTCTCGCCGAGGTTCCCGACAGCGAGCTCGAACCCGTGCTCGCGGGCGAGGTCGAAGAACTCCGACGGCAGCAGGTGCACCTGGCGGAGGTTCGGCTGGTCGGGGTTCTGCCTGACCCGTGAGCGGTGCTGGACCCTCTCGCCGCTGTGCGCGTCACCCTCCACGCCGAGGCCCTCGAGCAGGGCGATCCGGCGGCGTGGCACCTTGCTGAACCGGTGGGCGTCGTCGGCCGCGAGACCGACCACGCGGTCGCCGCTGGTCACCGCACCCAGGCGCTTGGCGAGGACCCGCTCGCGGCGCACCCCGTCGGGCATGACCTCGCGCTCGCCGGTGTCGGCGAACCCGTGTCGCTCGTAGAGCCCGGCCGCCGGGTCGTTGCCCTCCGACACCGACAGCCTCAACGTCGCGGCGCCACGCTGCCGGGCCCACGTCTCGACGCCGAGGAGCAGCGCGTCGCCGACACCGCGCCCGCGCACCTTCGGCGCGACCCACATGGAGATCACCTCGGCGGCGGCCCGGTCGTGGTCTGCGGGCACCCCGCTGGCCATCCCGACCGGCTCGCCCTCGAGCTCCGCGACGAGGTTCTGCGAGTCCGGCATCCCGAGCCGGGCGCGCCAGCGGTCCTCGGTGTCGCCGGCTCCCTGCCAGTCCGCGAGGGTGGAGCCGAAGGCGTACGGCGCATCGGCCAGCGCCGCAAGGCGCAGCCGGCGCCAGGTCGGCCAGTCCTCGACGGTGAGCACCCGGAGCACGATCACGACGATCCTCCTAGGCGTCCATGGCGCCGAGGAGGAGCTCCCTCTCGTCCTCGGCGAGCGGCCTGGCCGACTGCGTCCTCGGGTCGAAGGTGACCATCACCGCCCGGGCCTTGGAGAGCACGGTGTCGCCGTCCTTGATCTCGGACTCGAGCCCGAACGACGAGTTGCCGACCCGGTTGATCCAGGTCTCGACCTGGTACGGCTCGGGACGGAACATGATCGGGCGCCGGTAGTCGACGTCCATCCGGGCGAGGACGATCGTGAACCGGCCGCCGCCCTCCTCGCGGCCGAGCGAGGTGATGAACGCGAGCCGGGCCTCCTGGTAGTACTCGAAGTACTTCACGTTGTTGACGTGCCCGTAGACGTCGACATCGGAGAACCGGATGTGGCACTGGTACAGGTGGCGGCTCACCGTCGGCCCCCCTCGAACGGCGCCGGCTCGAGGAACCGCTCGAGCACCTCGCGCTCCTCCGGCCGGATGCGGCGCGGACGCTCCTCGGCGAACACGAACGGCGTCAGGACGGAGATCGCCCGCGTGTAGACCACGCGGGAGCCGTCCGGGGCCTCGTCGAGGATCTCGTAGGCCATCGTGAACGACGCCGCCTTGATCTCGGTGATCCAGGTCTCGATCCGCACGGGCTCGAACCGGAACACCAAAGGCGCGGTGAACTCGACCTCGTGGCGCACGACGACGACCCCCTCGGCGAGGTCCTCGCCCCGGGAGTCCGGCGCGTGCACGGCGAACATGTCGACGCGCGCCTCCTGGAGGTAGTCCACGTAGGTGACGTTGTTGACATGCCCGAGCGAGTCCATGTCGGCCCAGCGCAGCGGGCAGTAGTAGACGTGGCGCACGCGC
>DASTPU010000189.1:0-19702 GCA_035762105.1 Nocardioidaceae bacterium
CTCCAGGTGTTCGTGGTCATCGGCGGCGTGACCAAGCTGATCCCGCTGACCGGCCTCACGACCCCGTTCCTGTCGTACGGCGGCTCCTCGCTCGTGGCCAACTGGGCGATCATCGCCCTGCTGCTACGGATCTCCGACCAGGCCCGCCGTCCGCTTCCCGACCTCTCCGGGCCGACCGGTGACGACACGACCCAGGTGGTGATGGTTCGATGAACAAGCCGATCCGCGCCATGGCGATCGTCTGCCTCGGGCTGTTCCTCGCCCTGCTGATGAACTCCACGTACCTGCAGTACATCCGCGCCGACGAGCTCAACTCCCGCAACGACAACAAGCGGGTCCGCGACGCGGAGTTCTCCCGCGAGCGTGGGGCGATCCTGGTCCGCGGCACGTCGGTCGCGGAGAGCGTCCCGGTCGACGACCAGTTCGAGTTCCAGCGGCAGTACCCCCAGCCGCTGAAGTACTCCCACCTGAGCGGCTACTACTCCTACATCTACGGCCGCAGCGCGGTGGAGCTCACCCACAACGACATCCTGTCCGGCAGCGACCCGCGGCTCTTCGTGAACCGCGTCGTGGACATGTTCGGCAACACCCAGCCCAAGGGCGGCGACGTCAGCCTCACCATCGACCCCCAGGCGCAGACCGCGGCGTACGACGGTCTCCGCGCTCTGGGCGGGCCGGACATCAAGGGCAGCGTCGTGGCCCTCGACCCGTCGACGGGCGCGATCCTGGCCATGGTGTCCTCGCCGACCTACGACCCCAACGAGCTCGCCTCGCACAAGCTCGGCGAGGTGTCCGAGGCCTGGAAGCGGCTGAACGCGGCGGACGACCGGCCGATGCTCAACCGCGGCATCCAGGAGGTCTTCCCACCCGGCTCGACCTTCAAGCTGGTGACCGCGGCGGCCGCGCTCGAGTCGGGGCAGTACACCCCCGAGTCGATGCTGCCGGGCGGCGCCACGCTCGACCTGCCCCAGACCGACACCAACCTGCCCAACGACAGCGGCACCGACTGCGGCGGCAGCCGGGTCACGCTGACCCAGGCGCTCCGCGTCTCCTGCAACGTCGCGTTCGGCTTCCTCGGCATGGAGATCGGCGACGACGCGCTGCGCGAGCAGGCCGAGAAGTTCGGTTTCGGCGACACCTACCTCGACGACCTGCCAGGTCAGGCGGAGAGCCGTTTCCCGGCCGACCCCGACGAGCCGCAGACCGCGCTCTCGGCGATCGGGCAGTTCGACGTCGCCGCGACCCCGCTGCAGATGGCGATGGTCACCGCGGGCATCGCCAACGGCGGCACCGTGATGAAGCCCTACCTCGTCGACGAGGTCCGCTCGCCGAACCTGGACGTGCTCGACAAGGCCAACCCCGAGCCCTACCGCAACGCGGTCGGCTCGACGACCGCTCGCGACCTCACCCAGATGATGATCGAGGTCGTCGACACCGGCACCGGCACGACCGCGCAGATCCCCGGGATCAAGGTCGCCGGCAAGACCGGTACGGCGCAGTCCTCGGCAGACCGGAACCCCTACGCCTGGTTCGTGTCCTTCGCCCCCGCCGACGACCCGCAGGTCGCTGTCGCGGTGCTGATCGAGGACGCCGGCGTGGCCCGCGACGCCATCTCCGGAAGCGGCCTGGCCGCGCCGATCGCCAAGCGGGTGATGGAGGCGGTGATCCAGCGGTGACGACCCAGGACGGCGGCCGCTACCAGCTCACCAGCCGGTTCGCCACCGGCGGCATGGGCGAGGTCTGGCGCGCCGAGGACACCGTGCTCGACCGCGAGGTCGCGGTCAAGGTGCTCAAGCAGGAGTACGCCGACGACCCGACGTTCCGGGCGAGGTTCGAGGCGGAGGCCCGCAACGCCGCCGCGCTTCACCACCCCAACGTGGCCTCCGTGTTCGACGTCGGGGAGCTGCTCGACGACGACGGCTCCGGCCACCGCCGGCCGTTCATCGTCATGGAGCTGGTCCCCGGCCAGCCCCTGTCGGTGCTGCTCCGCGGAGGCGAGCCGATGCCGCCCGAGCGGGCGTCCGAGGTCGTCGCGCAGGCGGCGGACGCGATCGCCGCCGCCCACGCGATCGGCATCGTGCACCGCGACGTGAAGCCGGCCAACCTGCTCGTGACGCCCGACGGCATCGTGAAGATCACCGACTTCGGCATCGCGCGGGCGGCCGCCAGCGCCGCGATCACGCAGACCGGTCAGATCATCGGCACCCCGCACTACATCTCTCCCGAGCAGGCCGAGGGCCGGCCGGCTACCGAGGCCAGCGACATCTACGCCCTCGGCGTCGTGCTCTACGAGTGTCTCGCCGGGCAGCGCCCGTTCAGCAGGGACACCCCGATCCAGGTGGCGCTCGCGCACATCCGCGAGGAGGTCCCGCCGCTCGACGAGGCGGTGCCCGCCAGACTGCGCGCGATCGTCGACAAGGCACTGGCCAAGGACCCGGCAGAGCGCTTCGCGACCGCGGGGGACATGGCCGTCGCCCTGCGCGGAGGAGACGTCCCCGGCCTCGCCGTGGCCGGTGCGGCCGCGGCGGCTCCGCTCGGGCCGGACGCCACGCAGATCCTCGAGCGGCCGACGGTCGACCCCACCGGCACGGCCCCCGTCGACGGTCCGGGCGACGACGGGGAGGGCCGTCGGCGCGGGCTCCCGCCCTGGTGGCCCTGGGCGGCCGCGGCGGCCGCCGTACTCGCCCTCGTGGTGGGCATCGCTGCCTTCGCCGGTGACCCGGCCTCCGAGCCCGCGGTCGCCACCGAGCCCGCGGAGTCCCCGGCCGCGTCCGCCGCCACCTCGGCAGCAGCGAAGCCCGCGGACGACCGGGTCCGGGTACGGGAGAGCGACTACCTCGGCCGCGAGCTCAAGGACGTGAAGAAGGAGCTCGAGGGCCTCGGCTTCGAGGTCGAGGAGGAGAAGGTCGCGGCGACGTCGCCGGACCAGCTGAAGGGCACGGTGGGCGCGGTGAGCCCGTCCGGCCTGGTCGAGCCGGAGTCCACGGTCACGGTCGGGGTGTGGGACAAGTACGAGGAGCCGGACCCGGTGGAGGAGTACGACGGGGGCGGCGACAAGCCCGCGAAGGGTCCCGAGAAGGAGCCCCCGGGCAAGGCGAAGGGCAAGGACTGATGACGACCGGAGCACAGCCCCATCGGATCGGGGGCCGCTACGAGCTCGGCGAGCTGCTGGGCCGCGGCGGCATGGCCGAGGTGCGCAAGGGCAACGACGTCCGTCTCGGCCGCATCGTCGCGATCAAGCGGCTGCGCACCGACCTCGCCAGCGACCCCACCTTCCAGGCCCGCTTCCGCCGCGAGGCGCAGTCGGCGGCCTCGCTGAACCACCCCTCCGTCGTCGCCGTCTACGACACCGGCGAGGAGATGTCCACCGACGGAACCGACGTCTCCCAGCCCTACATCGTCATGGAGTACGTCGCCGGCCGGACGCTGCGCGAGATCCTCCGCGAGGGACGCAAGATCCTCCCGGAACGGGCTCTCGAGATCACCTCCGGCGTGCTCTCCGCGCTCGACTACAGCCACCGTGCCGGCATCGTCCACCGCGACATCAAGCCCGCGAACGTCATGCTCACCCCGTCCGGCGACGTGAAGGTGATGGACTTCGGCATCGCCCGCGCGGTGGCCGACGCCTCGTCGACGATGACCCAGACCGCTGCGGTCGTCGGCACCGCGCAGTACCTCTCCCCGGAGCAGGCCCGCGGCGAGACCGTCGACTCCCGCAGCGACGTGTACTCCACGGGGTGCCTGCTCTACGAGCTGCTCACCGGCCGCCCGCCGTTCGTCGGCGAGAGCCCGGTGTCCGTGGCCTACCAGCACGTGCGGGAGCCCGCCGCCCCGCCGTCGACGCTCGACCCCGACCTTCCGCCCGAGATCGACGCCATCGTGATGAAGGCGCTCGCCAAGCCGGTCGAGGAGCGTTACCAGAGCGCGGCCGCCATGCGGGCCGACATCGAGCGGTTCCTCGCAGGCAAGCCGGTCGTCGCCCCCGCCGTGGCAGCGGCCGGCGCCGCGACGACGTTCCTCCCCGAGGACCGGCCCAGCGCGAGCGAGGCCACCTCGGTGTTCGCCGGCGGCTCCGTCCCGGAGGCGGAGGAGAAGCGCAAACGGTGGCCGGTGGTGCTGCTCGCGCTCGGCATCCTCGGGCTGCTGATCGCCGCCGCGGTGGCCGGGCCGATGCTGTTCAGCTCCTCGCCGCAGGAGGAGTCCGTCCCCAACGTCGTCAGCATGACGCCCAAGCAGGCCGAACGTGCCCTCGAGGACGCCGGCCTCACCCTCGGCGACGTGGAGCGCCAGGCGAACGCCGACGTGCCCAAGAACCGGATCATCTCCCAGACCCCGCAGGCGGGCGAGTTCCTCGAGGAGAACGGCGCGGTCGACATCCTCGTCTCCGACGGGAAGCCCGAGGTCGTCGTGCCCGATGTCCGCGACCTCGACAAGGACGAGGCCCGGGCGATCCTCGAGGACGAGCAGCTGCAGGTGAAGCTGGTGCGCCGCAACTCCGACGCCGAGGCCGACACGGTCATCGCCACGGACCCGCGCGCGGCGACCACCGTCGCGGTCGACTCGCTGGTGACCGTCTACTTCTCCGACGGACCCGAGGAGGTGCCCAGCGTCGTCGGGATGCAGGAGCAGCAGGCCCGTGAGGCGATCCGCAAGGCCGGGTTCACGGTCAGCGTCAACTACGACACCGAGACCCGCGCGGAGCCGGGCATCGTCCTCGAGCAGTCACCCGACGCGGGCACGACGCAGTCCGAGGGCGCGGCGGTGACGATCACGGTCTCGGACTACCAGGAGCCGGAGCCGAGCCCGACGCCGACTCCGACGCCCACCGAGGAGCCGACGCCCACCGAGGAGCCGACCCCGACGGAGGAGCCCTCCCTCGGGTTGAGCCCGTCCGACGAGTCCAGTCCCTAGTCCGGCGGAGCGGAGGGTGGAGACCGGTCAGACGTCGTCGTCGGCCCGGTCGTCGCTCTCGCCGGCGGGGCGGGCGTAGTCGAGGTCGAGCGTGCCCTTGTACGGCGGGAGCTCGACCTCGCTGTGCGGGAGCACGTCCCAGCCCAGGTCGTGCCGCTCCACCCAGGTCAGGTAGCTCGCGACGTACGGGCTGTCGTTCAGCGCGGTGAGCATCGAGGCGGGGTCCCCGACCGCGGTGATGACGTACGGCGGGGAGTACGGGATGCCGTGGAGCACCACGGTGTTGCCCACGCACTTGATCCCGGTCGTGGATATCACCCGCTGGCCCTGGATCGTCATCGCCTCCGCGCCGCCGGCCCACAGCGCGTTGACCACCGCCTGGATGTCCTGCTGGTGGACGACGAGGAAGTTCTGGTCGACGTCGGGGTCGGCGGATGTGTCGTTCGGCGCGTCGTCGAGCTCGACGGTCAGGCCCGGACCCTTCATGGCGCCCATGCCGGCGGGGACCTCGAGCCGGCGGACCTTCTCCTGGATCGGTGAGACGCCGGTGTCGTTCAGCTCGGCGGTCAGCCGCTCCACCTCGTCGGCCAGCGCGGCGCGCTCGGCCTGGAGCTCGTCGACCTCCTTGGTCGCCTGCTGCACGACGGTGGAGAGGTCGCCGTACCGTCCGGCCCGAAGGTCCGTGCCGTCGGAGGCGACCGACGAGGTGACGAACAGCGCGCCGGCGAGGAGGAACACGGCCGGGGTGAGCACCCGCCAGGTCAGGCTCCGCTCGCGGTAGGACCGGGCCCGGGCCTGCCAGGCCTCGGAGAGGCGCCGGGACCAGCTCTCGCGTGTCAGGAGCGCGGGGCGGCGCGAACGCGGCGTCTCGGTCATGGGCGTCTCATCGCAGAAAGTGGGTCACGGTCTGAGTGCGCTGTCGTGGCAGTCGCGCTCGCCGACTACGCTATCGGACGTCACAAGCACGCCCATGCACACGCACGTCCCCAAGGAGTTCCAGGTGTCCGACTCGAGCCGAAGCAAGGCCCGCCCCCGCTCAGGCGCGACGAGTGCGGGTGCCTCCCGCCACCCGGGCGTGGACCAGGGTGCGCCGATCTCGGTCGTGCGTACCGTGGTTGCCGGCCTGGTGACGCTGCTCGGCATCGCCTGGATGGCGGTCTACATCAACGTCGCGCAGGACGGGGACGCACTGACGTGGATGGGCGACCTGGGCCGCTGGAACTTCCTGATCGGGTTCGGGTTGCTCTTCGTCGGCCTCGCGCTGTTCGCGAACCCGGGTACCCCGCTCGGCCGGGGCCGCGGGGTCGTCGTCGGCATGCTCGGCTGCTTCCTGGTCGGCCTGGTCTGGATCGTCACCTACTACATGGCCGGCCAGCCCACGTCGATCCCGGTGATCCGCAACCTCGAGGCCTACAACCTGGTCGTCGGGATCGGCTTCATGGCCGTGGGCTTCGTCTACGCCACGCGCTGGGAGTAGACCCAGAGATATCCACAGCCCCTTCGTGCGCCGGACCACCGGCGGCGCGGAGGGGCTGTTTGCTGTCCCAGCGCCACCCGGGAACAGGGAGAACCGCAGGTCGCAGCGGGTCTCGGTCCGGGTGCCGGGTCCGGGACGGCCAGGACACGACGGCAAATCACACCCGTGTAAGTAATCCACAGGTGTTATCCCCAATGTGGACAACTAACCCGGCACCAGGTGCTTGCGCCGATTCCTACCCCGCGCGGCGCGCGCTGAAACCACGCCCTGCCGTGCGGAGGACCGCACGCCAGCGGGGTCAGGTCAGGAGGAACGGGCTGGCCAGGACGGCCAGGACGATCGCCGCCGCGATCGCGCCGAGCCCGAGTGCCTGCCAGCGGTTCCGGTTCTTGCGGGGGCTGTAGGCGAGGACGATCCCGATCAGCACGCCCCCGACCAGTCCGCCGAGGTGACCCTGCCAGGAGATCCGGGCTCCCGCGAAGAAGGTGATGAAGACGTTCAGCCCGATCCAGAACAGGATCTGGGTGTAGTCGGCGCGAACCTTGATCGCGATGACGAGCAGCGCGCCCATCAGGCCGAAGACCGCGCCGGAGGCGCCGATGGTGGGGATGTAAGGCGTGGTCAGGTACAGCACGGACACCGCGCCCGCGAGGCCGGAGAGGAAGTAGAGGACCAGGAAGCGCAGCCTGCCCACCGCCGCCTCGAGCTGCGGCCCGAGAATCCACAGCGCGAGCATGTTGAAGCCGATGTGGAGGACCGCCTGGTGGGTGAACATCGACGTGAGCAGCTGCCACCAGGCGCCGCTGGCCACGCCCTCGACGTAGTCGAAGCCGAAGGCCGTGCAGTCCTGCTCGCTGGCCGGCCACAGGCCCGGGTCGGCGGCACAGCGGCCGACCGGGTAGAGGCCGAGCGTGTCGAGCCACGCGCCGGCCCGGTCGCCGGCGGCGGTGAGGAGCAGCCAGACGGCGGCGTTGAGGCCGATGAGCACCTTCGAGGTGAGTGTCGGGTCGCCGGACGGGCGTCCGCCGTACGCGGTGCGCACCGGCCTCTGTGTCTTGGCGCCCTCCTGCACGCACGCCGGGCACTGGAAGCCGACCGCGGCCTGGTTCATGCAGTCCGGGCAGATCGAACGACCACACCGCTGGCAGCGGATGTGGGTCTCGCGGTCCGGGTGCCGGTAGCAGTACGGCGTGGTCTCGGTGCTCATGCGATCAAGGCGTGCGTGCAGCTGGAGGGCGTCGAGGTCAGGCGCGCTCGACCTCGACCGTCTCGATCACGACGGGATCGACCGGGCGGTCGCCGGGGCCGGTCCTGGTGGTCGCGATGGCGTCGACGACGGCCTGGCTCTGGGCGTCCTCGACCTCGCCGAAGATGGTGTGGCGGTTGTTCAGGTGCGGCGTGGGGCCGACGGTGATGAAGAACTGCGAGCCGTTGGTGCCCGGGCCCGCGTTGGCCATCGCGAGCAGGTACGGCTTGTTGAAGGACAGCTCGGGGTGGAACTCGTCCTTGAAGGTGTAGCCGGGGCCGCCGGTGCCGGTGCCGAGTGGGCAGCCGCCCTGGATCATGAAGCCGTCGATGACGCGGTGGAAGCCGAGCCCGTCGTAGAAGCGGCCTGTGGTCTTCTGGCCGGTCTTGGGGTCCGTGTACTCCTGGCTGCCCTCGGCCAGGCCGACGAAGTTCGCGACGGTCTTCGGTGCGTGGTTGGGGAACAGGTGGATGCGGATGTCACCCTTGTTCGTCTTGAGGGTTGCCCACAGGTCCTCGGCCATGGCGTCGCCTTTCGGTTCGGTTGCGTGGTCTTCGATGCTCATCGGTGTGCCTCCTGATCCTCGCACGGTCCCCAAGACCACCCCCGATCAGCACCCGCCTCCGCGCCCTGGAAGGGTTTGATTCAGATCACCGAGACGGCATGATCAAGCCTGTAGCGGGCACGACCTCCATGTAGACCACGAAGAGAGGACACCTCGACGATGCTCAAGCGCAAGCCGAAGACACCGACGCAGAAGATGCGTGCGCAGGCCGAGGAGGTCATGGAGCGACTCGCCCCGCACATGGAGTCCGCCCGCGAGAAGGCGGAGCCCATGGTGAAGGAGGCCAAGCTGCGTGCTCAGGAGGCTCGGGAGAAGGCCGCGCCGTACGTCCAGGACGTTCGTGAGAGGACGAGCCCGGCCGTGGACACCGCCAGGACGAAGTTCACCACCGAGGTGCTCCCCGTGATCACCGCCGCGGTCGCGGCGGCGTCCGAGGCGACCGAGGAGGCGCGCGAGGAGGCCAGGAAGCGTGGCGCCGCCACGGCTGCGGCCCTGAAGGGCGAGCTCGAGGCACCCACCGAGAAGAAGTCCCACAAGTTCCGCAACTTCCTGATCCTGCTCGGCCTCGGCGGGATCGCAGCGTTCGTGGCCAAGAAGATGTCGGACCGCGAGGCGAGCACCGCCTGGCAGTCGTCGTACACCCCGACGCCGGCGTCCTCGACGGGCACGACCCCGACGTACGGCGCCCCCGGTGTCACCGGCACGGCGACCCCCGACGTGGACGACACCCCGATGGGCACGGCCGCCGCGGCCGCCGCGGCCAAGGCTCGCGACGAGGCCGGCGCCGGTCCCGACGAGGCAGCCGCCGACGCCGCGGAACACCCGCACACCGCGACCACGCCGGACAACCCGGCCGAGGAGATCGACGTCGACCGCGACAAGAGCTGACGGCTACCGCCGGCCACCGCAGGCGGCAGGAGCATCCCGGACGTCCCGGTCACCCCTGGTGGCCGGGACGTTCTGCGTCCGGGGCCAGGTCGCCGCGCCGCCGGCGCCGGGGCGGCAGGTCCACCGGGCGGTGCTCGTCGACCCAGCGGTCCACGTCCTCCCACCAGGAGAAAAGCCAGTCGATGCGCTGGTCGCGGCCGGCGGGGATCTCGCTGCGGGGGACGCGCCACCATCGCATGATCAGCTGCTTGTCCATCGGCAGCTCGCGCCAGATGTCGGCCACGGTGAGCAGGTGGTCGAGGCCGGTGTGCGCGACCATCACCACGTCCGCCTCGGGCGCGGCGTCGAGGGCGGCGAGGAAGCCGCCGGGACGGGGAGCGAGGACGTTCTGCATCCGCTCGGCGCGCTGCGCCATCCTCTCGAGCCCGAGCTGGCGGAGCTTGTGGATGGCACGCTCGCGCCGCTTCGGGGTGAAGTTGCCGCCCTCGGGGAAGATCACGAACGCGTCGTTCTCGTCGAGGTTGCGGGCGAGCTCGCCGACCTCCTTCTCGAGTCGGCCGGGCGGGTCGCCCTTCTTCGGCGGGGACACGAAGCGGCTCGGGAGCCGGTTCAGGAGCACGCCGACCGCCGGGTCCCAGGCGAGGGTGTCCTTGAGGACCACCCGCGGCTCGCGGTGGTACCAGTGCATGAGCGCGTACATCAGCGTGAACGAGTCACCCGGCCCGGCGTGCCTCGAGCACACGAGCAGCGGGTGCCCCGGGAAGGCGTCCGGGGTCGGGCCCTGGGTGACGATCTTCAGGCGCAGGACCCGTCGGGCCTCCCGGAAGAACACGACGAGGTAGGTCTGCGCGATGTCGTAGTGGATCCGCTCGAAGAACGGGCGGCGCAGGTAATAGCCGAAGCCCGACGCGATCCACAGCCCGAAGAGCTCGAGCAGGATCAGGCTCTCCAGCACCAGGTGCAGCATGCCGACCCACAGCAGGCGCAGCGGGCGCAGGCGTCCCGGCACGAGCGGGGAGAGGAGCGCGGCGCCGAGCACCCACAGCGGGATCGTGGTCAGGAGCACGACGGTCAGCACGATCACCGCGGGGGCCACCACGACCCGCTGGAAGACAGTCGTCATCCCGCCGGCTCCTCGAGCAGTGCCAGGTAGTGGGACGAGGCCTCGTAGGCCGCGTCGATGCGCCGCATGACCGCGCGGAAGTCCCGGTAGGCGAGGAGGGAGTCGTCGCGGGCGGAGCCGCCTCCGGTGGGGAGGACGTGCGCCGTGACGTTCGCGGGCAGCGCTGCCATCTCGCGGTGGAACCGGTGCCGGCGGGCGATCTCGAAGGACACCTTGGCGACCTCCCAGGGCTTGCTCGGCGCCGTCAGCGGACGGTCGATCCGACCGACCTGGAGCACGAAGATCCGGTCGGCGCCGACCTCGACCGCCCGGCCGACCGGGATGGAGTTCACGATGCCGCCGTCGAGGTAGTGCTCGTTGCCGACGCGGGCAGGTCGGAGCAGGCCGGGCACCGCGGCCGAGGCCATCACCGCGTCGACGACCCGGCCCTCGGTGAACCAGTGCTCGGCGGCCCGCTCGATGCTCGCGGCGCAGCACTGGAACGGGATCGCGAGCTGGTCGAAGGTGAGGTCGTCGAGCTCCTGCTGCAGCAGCTGGCGCAGCGGCTTGGCCGAGTGCAGGTGGGTCCGGGTCCGCATCGCCCGGGTCACCTGGCGCACCGCGCCGTCGCCGTACACCTCCTTGCCCGACGCCGCGCTCTCCCACAGGGTGAGGAGCCGGTCGATGACACCGGGGCCGGGGTTCGCGGCGACGAGTGCGCCGTTGAGCGCGCCGACCGAGGTGCCCAGGATGATGTCCGGCTCGATGTCGGCCTCGGCGAGCGCGCGGAGCATGCCGACCTCGACGGCGCCGAGCAGACCACCGCCCCCGAGCACGAAGGCGGTGCGGGTCATCTGGTCAGGCCCCGGCGCCGGCAGTGGTGCTGGCGCCGGCGGCGGCTGCCTCCTCGGCTGCGATCCGGCGGCGCACGTCCCTGGTGGCGCGGCGCTCCGCCCAGAAGGACAGGATCGGCACCGTGCCGGCGAGCAGGGTCACCACCGTGAAGCCGGGGCTCCACTCCGCACGGCGGGAGAGCATGAAGGCGAAGAGCAGGAAGATCATGTAGAGCCACCCGTGCGCCACGCCGAGCGTGTGGGTGATCCACTCACCGGCCTGGTGCGCGTCGCTGCCGGGAGTCGTGAGCTCAGGGGTCGAGGGGAAGACTCCCCACATCGAGGAGCCGTCGAAGTTGGCGAGGGGGACGCCGACCAGGATCAGCACGATGAGCAGGACACCGACGACCGTGGCCATGACGCGGTAGGGGGTGAGCAGGGATTTCACGGGTTCGACGGTACCTCAGGAGCCCTCGCTGCCTCGTCGGCGGATGCGCCCGCCGGGTGTCCCGGGGCACCGGTCCCCGACCCCTCCCGGGCCGCCTCGTGGGCCGCGCGTGACCGCTCGACCTCGTCCCTGGCCCAGCGCCACCAGATGAACAGCGCGAACCCGGTGAACACGAACCACTGGATCCCGTAGAGGAAGTTGCGCAGCCCGGTGTCGGACGGTGGCTCGGGCATCGACTCCGGTGTGACCGGTTGCAGGCCGTCGAGCGCGGATCCGGGGTCGGCCCTCCCGGCGACCAGGAAGGCGCCGTACAGGTCCTGGTCCACGCGCTGGATCGCATCGGCGATCCGCACCTCGGGGATGACGTCGTCGGCCGGGTCCTGGTCCGGGACACCCGCGCCCTCCGGGGGCTGGAGCCAGCCGGTCAGCTCGACCCTGCCCTCGGCCGGTGCGGGAGCGTCGTCGGCTGTCGGTGTCCACCCGCGTACGACGAGCAGCGCGGCGCTCCGGTCGCAGGAGGCAGGGTCGTCGCACACGGCGACCGGGGTCACGGTCCACAGCCCGTCGCGGCCTTCGTGCTCCCGGCCGGACACGTAGAACGTCGACCCGGGGAGCCACTCGCCGGCGAGGGTCACCGGCCGCCCCACGGCGGAGGAGGGGAACGGGTCGTCGGCGTCGAGGACCCCGGTCAGCGGGACCGGGTCGAGGGAGGAGAGGTCACGGGACTCCGCCTCACGCTGGGCCTGCCAGGCGTCGAGCTGCCAGAGACCGAGCAGGATCCCGATGACGGCGGCGGCCAGACCGAGCAGGTGGAGGGGTAGCAGACGGGGTGAAACCAGCACTCCGAGGTCCCTCCGCACGCTCCCCAGGGTACGTCGTGCCTGGTCAGCGGCCGGCGTCGGCCCGGTCTCGGATACTGGTCTGACCACTTGACCATCTGCCGGACGCGTCGGCACAGTGGGCGGCATGGCCCTGCGACCCGTAGCCCGGCGACTCGTCCCCGACGAGGTCTTCGACCAGATCCTGACCGAGGTGGTCGACGGCGAGATCGCCCCCGGCGAAAGCCTGCCCAGCGAGCGGCGTCTCGCCGAGGTGCTCGGGGTCTCCCGTCCCGCCGTGCGTGAGGCGCTGTCCCGGATGGCCCAGGCCCGCCTCGTCGAGGTCAAGCACGGGGGAGCGACCACCGTCCGCGAGTTCCGCCGCGCCGCCGGGCTCGACCTGCTGCCGCGCCTGCTCGTCCGCGGCGGCGACCTCGACGTGACCGTGGCCCGGTCGATCCTCGAGGCCCGGCTCGCGATCGCACCCGAGGTCGCCTTCCTCGCGGCGCTGCGGGGGAGCGACGCCCTTCCCGGCGCCCTCGACGAGGCGATCGCCGCGCTCGCGTCCGACGACGACCCGATCGCGCGGCAGCGGTCGGCACTGGCGTTCTGGGACCACGTCGTCGACGCCGCCGACTCGGTGGTGTTCCGGCTGATGTTCAACAGCCTGCGCGCGGCCTACGAGCCGGCCATCGAGGCGCTCGCCGTGCTCATGGAGGCCGAGGTCAGCCGGATCGACGCCTACCGCGCGCTGCGCGACGCCACCGCGGCCCATGACCCCGAGGCTGCCCGTGCCGCCGCCGAGGACCTGCTCCGCCCGGCCACCCACGGGCTGATCTCCGTGATCAACGACCTGGAGGAAGCCTGATGACCCGTCCCTCACCCGAGATCGAGAGGCTCGCGCACGAGCGGCTGGCCGCCGACGAGAGACGGATCACCGGCCCCCGTCGTACCTCCGTGTCGCTGCGGGAGGCCCGGCGCGCGTTCCTCCGGCACCCGTCGCCGTGGCTGATCGGCGGGCTGCTCGCCTTCGCGGTCGTCGCCCGGGTGCTGGCGGGGGACTACCGGTGGACCGACGCGCTCGTCCCGGTCGTGCTGGTGGCGACGTTCCCGCTCGTGGAGTGGGTGATCCACGTCTTCGTGCTGCACTGGCGGCCGCGGCACGTGGGGCCGGTCGAGGTCGACTCGCTGCTGGCGCGCAAGCACCGCGAGCACCACGCCGACCCGCGCGACATCCCGCTGGTTTTCATCCCCTGGCCGGTGTTCCTGTGGCTGATCCCGGCGTACCTCGTGGTTGCCTTCCTGGTCTTCCCCCGCGACGGCCTGGGGCTGAGCTTCCTGGTGTCGGTCGCGGCGCTGGGGATGGTCTACGAGTGGACGCACTACCTCGTGCACAGCGACTACCGGCCGCGTTCGCGGGCGTACCGGGCGGTGTGGCGCAACCACCGGCTGCACCACTACAAGAACGAGCACTACTGGTTCACGGTCACCACGGCCGGTACGGCGGACCGCCTGCTCGGCACCCACCCGGACCCGAGCGAGGTGGAGACCTCGCCGACCGTGAGGGCACTGCACAGGGCAGGGTGAGGCGCGGCGTACGGAGTTATCCCCTCCTGGGGAGGAGCCTGGGGACCGCGGGACCTAGGGCCTGAACCTCGCGAAAAGCAGAAGTAAAGCAAAGTACGGCGAACCGCCCTCACCGGCTGGAGACGGCCACCCGCAGTCCCAGCCCGACCAGGACCGCCCCGCTCGCCGCCTCGAGGCGTTGCCGGACCTGCGGCGTGCGGAACCAGCCACCCGCCCGTGCGACACCGGCGGCGAGTGCGAGGTACAGCCCGGTCTCGAGCACGACCTGCAGCAGCGCCAGCGCGGCCGTCGTGGCGAACAGCGGGCGGTCGGCCGGGACGAACTGGGGATAGAAGGCGAGCATGAACACCGCCGCCTTCGGGTTCGCCAGCTGGACGACGAGTCCCTCGGCGAAGGCGCGCCGCGCCGTCGGGCGTCGGGTGCCGCGCGCTCGGGGTCCGGCCTCGACGGCCCCCTCGTCCGCCGTACCCGGGCAGGTCTCCTCGGGCAGGGACAGCGCCCGACGTTCGACCCACGCCGCGCGGAAGGCCCGGATGCCGAGGTAGATCAGCACGCCGGCACCCACCACGCGGAGGACCAGGTAGGCGGTCTCGGAGGCCGCGACCAGGACGGCCAGGCCCCCAGCGGCGGCGAGCGCCCAGAGATACAGGCCCAGCTCCAGCCCGAGCACCGTCGGCACCGCCGCCCGGAACCCGTGCAGCGCGGCCCTCCGCAGGATCAGCGCCATCGCCGGGCCGGGGGAGGCGGAGATCAGGACCACGGCCAGCACGAAGGCGGGCATCGTCCCGATCAGGTCCATGGCACCAGTGTCCTCCGGCGGCAGGAAGACGGGCGACCGGTTTCCTGCGGTTGCGGGTCGGGTGCCGATTGGGCTGCCCCGTTCAGGTCATTCCCGCGGGGCCCTTCGGCTCTGGCCGTCGGTCCCGTCGCGGAGGAGCATCTGGCTTGGGTCACGACCGCAGCCTGGAGAGAAGGAAGGTGGCTCATGAAGGCTGCACTGGTTGTGTCATGGACCGGACCTCGGGCCGGGCGTGAAGCGCTCGGCGTCGAGTACGGGCGCGAGGTGGATGAGTACTGGGGCAAGCTCGCTGCTGAGGGGAAGTGCTCCGAGCCCAAGTGGTTCTGGGCGATGTCGGGCCCGAGCCTCTGGATCGTCGAGGGGGACTACGAGACGCTGCTCATGGCCAGCGCGTCGCCCGAGGCCCAGAAGCTCTCGCTCAAGGGCCCCCTGCTCGCCGAGGACTTCAAGCAGGAGGTCTGTATGGCGGGCCGCGAGGAGATGCTGAAGCCGTACGGAGAGCTTCTCAAGGAGATGAAGCTCGCGTAGGTCGTATCGGAAGCACGCAGTCACTTGGCTGCGGCCGTGACCCACCGTTGTGCCGCACCGAGCCGGCCCTGTCAGCGATCAGCGGACGACCTTGACCACCGCCTTCACCCGGTCCCTGCGCGTGCCGTCTCCCGTCCAGGTGCCCGTGACGGTTGCGACCTTCCGGGTCCCGTACGCCGCGGTCCTGAGCACCTTGATCTCCACCTTCACGAGCCTGAACCTGCCCGGCCCGACCCTGACCTTCCATCCGGCGGCCGACCGCATCGCGCCGGTGACGTCGGTGGCCCCCGAGTAGTACCGCACGGAGGACCCGGCCCGGGGTGCACTGCCGGTGAGGACGACCGGGCCTTTGACGTTGCCGTCGTTGTAGACCCGGACGTAGAAGGACCTCGTCCGGGTCCGATCCGCGTTGAGCCGCTTCGTCTGCCGGTAGCCGCTGGCGTTGTAGATGCCGTTCCCGGTGTAGCCGGAGCCGGCCGCCGTGCTGATCCAGCCGTCGGGTTGCTGGTCGCTCGGTGCGATCACCACCTTCGTCGAGGCCGGCGTGCCGAGCACCGTTGCCGTGCCGGGGTCCGTCAGGGAGACCACGACGGTCTCGCGTCCCTCCGGGGTGCTGTCGTCCTCGATGCCGAGCGGGATCGTCTTCGTGGTCTCGCCCGCGCCGAAGCTGACCGTTCCCGACGTGAGCGTGAAGTCGCCGCCCGGGGTGGCGCTGCCCGTCGTGCGGGCGTACTCGACGGAGGCCGGCACGTCGGTGTTGCCCGATCGGGTCAGCACCAGCTCGACGGCTCCGGCGTCCTCCTGGACGACGCTGCGCCGGCTCGCGAAGGCGACCACCGCGGAGTCGGCGGGCGGACTGCCACCGGTCCGGCTCGCGACGTCGCTCCGGATCGCGGGGAGCTGGGAGTAGAGGGTCCCGCCGGGGCACTGGGTCGAGCCGTAGTCGCGGTGCCCGGAGATGGTCGCGACGTCCTTGGTGGCGCCGTTGACCGGGTTGACGTAGCGGACCGTGCCCTCCGGGTCGATGGCGTGTCGTTCGGACAGCAGCGCGAGCTCGGCCGCCAGGCCTTCGACCTGGGCGGCCGGTGGCTGGGTGTCGCCGGTGCAGGTGGTGGAGGCGGGCTCGTAGCAGCCGAGGAGGGCGATCCCGATGTTCCCGGTGTTGTACCTCGACACGTGGGCGCCGGTGACCACCTCGTCGGTGACCGGGTCGTGTGCGAAGTCCGATCCGTCGCCTCCGTCGTACAGGCATGACCGGCTGGTGTGCCCGGAGCTGCGGCCCTCGTACACGGTGCCCTGCCCGTCGACGAGGTACAGGTAGCCGATGTCGGACCAGCCGTTGCTCTTCACGTGGTAGCTGTAGATGGCCCGGACCGTCGCGGCGTAGTCCTGGTCCGGGTTGTTGGACCCGGCGGTGTGGTGCGCGGTCATCACCTGCGCCGGCGAGTGAACCTGGTTGTCACCGTTCCTGGTCCATCCGCTGATGGACTCGTCGGCGCCCCAGTCGGCGCGGGACATGCAGGCCGGCGCCGCGGCGGCCGAGTCCGCGCGGCGATGGCCGACGACGACGGTCGGTCCGTCGGTCGTGTTGATCGCCGCGGCCCGCCAGTTGTCCGCCCCGGCGGGAAGGCCACGGACCTGGTAGGCGTCGGCGCCGTCGACGCTCACCAGCGCACCCGTGAACTGGCCGGCCGCCTGCGCCCCGTCCTCTCCGAGTGCCTGCCACGGCGTCCAGCGCCCGTCCACCCGGAAGCGCGCCTCGCCGTACGGCGCCCGGCCTGGCTCGGGCAGGCGGCCGGACCGTCGGGGGAGGTCGGCGACGAGACCGAAGTACTCGATCGGGAACTCCACCTCGACCGGCGCCGACCCCACGGCCCGGGTGTCGTTGAGCGGCTTGTGGGTCGTGACCGCGACCGCACGCGGCGCCTCGACGAACGAGAGCGTTGCGACGAGCGCGACGACGATGGTGGCGCGAAGCAACGCGACCAGATTCAGCGACATGGGTGCTCCCCCGAGGAGAAAGGTCCGCGAACGTGGGCATTCACGGCCTCTGGTGACGGTAGTCCTCTACCGCACCATGCACCACAACCCCCCTCTTCCGAAACCGGAATAGCTGGCTCTCCTGTCGGGGTAGGCCTGCCGGACCAGGCGAGGCGCCTCGCGCGTGAGGGGACGTTCGACGCCTCCGCGGCTGGCACGATGGTGGCGTGACCGTCTCCATTGCGCCGTTGCCCGAGCCGTCACCGCCCCTGCTCCCTGGCTCGGTGGACGAGTACCTCGTGACCAACGTGCCGATGTGCACGCCGGACGCCACGGCGGCCCAGGTGCGAGCCATGCTTGCGGGTCGGCGCTTCGAGTCGGCCGCCGACGTCGCCGTCTGCGCGAACGGTGACCGGTTCCCCCCTCGACTACTCGGGTTGATCCCGCTGGAGTCGATCATCGCTGCCGGGGCGGAGATGCTGGCCGGCGACCTCATGGACCCGGACCCGCCCGTCGCTGCGCCCGGGCTCCACCGGGAGAAGGCGGCTTGGAAAGCGACGGCGCACGGTGAGTCCAGCCTCGCGGTCGTCGACACCGACGGGTCCTTTCGCGGGTTGGTGCCACCGGCCCGCTTCCTGGCGGTGCTGCGCGCCGAACACGACGAGGACCTCGCCCGGCTAGGTGGTTACCTGACCTCGTCGGCTTCGGCACGCCACGCGATGTATGAACCAATCGCGACCCGCTTGTGGCACCGGCTGCCCTGGCTGGTGCTCGGCTTGATCGGCTCGGCCGGCGCCGCCAGCCTGGTCGATGGCTTCGCCGAAACCCTCGCTTCCGACGTGCGGCTGGCGTTCTTCATACCGGGGATCGTCTACATGGCCGACGCCGTCGGGACCCAGACGGAGACCCTCGTGATCCGCGGACTGTCGGTCGGCGTACCCGTGCGCAGAGTGTTCGGCATGGAGTCGTTCACCGGCCTCCTCGTCGGCCTCTTCCTCGCGGGACTGACCATCCCGACCGCTTGGCTCGTGCTCGGCTCTCCCGAGATCGGGTTGGTGCTCGGCCTGTCCCTGGTCGCGGCATGCAGCGTGGCCACGGTGGTAGCCATGTCGCTGCCCTGGTTGATGTCCCGGCTGGGACGCGACCCCGCGTACGGCAGCGGGCCCCTCGCGACCGTGATTCAAGACGTGTTCTCGCTCCTGATGTACTTTCTCATCGCCACCGCCGTTCTGGGCTGAACCAGACGGCCACGGGGCTCACCGGGCGGACAGCCAGCCTGTGGTACCGAGCGGCACCTGTCGGTCACCGCAACCTGGCGCGGGACGAGGTCCATGGGGCTTCTCGCAGATGACTTCCTGCTCGCCATGCTCAGCAGCTCACCGGCAGGGAGCTATGCGCGTAGAGCTCCTCGGGCACCCGGCTGAGTTCAGGGATCAAAGATGACCGAAATGCTCCAAGCTGCTGCTACAGGCAGCATGACGCCCCTCTTCCGGACCGGGAAGGGGCTCTGACGTCAGGTGGAGCCAAGGGAACACGAACCCTGACGCCTTGCCTGCAAAGCAGTGCCGGATTGGGCGGTGCTGATCTGTGCGCATCGCTTCTCGCGATCTCGGCGTGCATCCCCGGGTCGCCGACTGTTTCGCTTCGACAGTCATTCTCGATCCCAAACCACATCAAGTGCTGTCCGGCTACCGCTGCCAGTCGGACCGGTCACACTCGGTCCGGACGGTCAGCGGAGCGAACACTAATCGGCGAACCGTGGCCAATTGTGCGGTAGCCCAGAGGCGCGACGGCCGAGGACCTTCGCCCCTTGTCTGTGCGAGCCCGTGAGTTGGAACGTTTCAATTGTCGGACCATGACCTGCGAAACGCCGCGTGTCGTGACTGCATCGCAACCGAAGTTCCACGGGGGGTAGCAATGACACCGACTAATCGGCTCGGGCCTCGATTGAGCAGGCGAGCATTTCTTTCAATCACGGGTGGAGTCATCCTCACAGGTGGTTCGATTGCGTCGCTCACGGGCTGCACCCAACAAGATGTCGAAAGCATTTTCGCTGGATTAGGCAAATTGCCCGAACTAATAAATGCGTATCGAAACCAAAACGGGCTTGCTTCTATTCCCGTGTCGTCGGCCATGACAGCAGTCGCCATAGCCCATGGTTTAGATCTCCTGAATCACAACCCTGGCGCGGCCTGCGGGGGGAACAACCACAGTTGGTCAAACGACGGAAGCTGGACGCCAGGTTGCTACGTCCCAGGGGACCAGAGCACCTACGGCATCATGTGGAAGAAGCCACAAGAGATCGCCAACTACAGTGGATACGGATACGAAATCGTTGCTTGGAGCTCGTCGCAGATTACTCAACAGCAAGCGTTGGATCTCTGGAAGAAAAGCGCGGCCCACAACGACGTCATATTGAACAAGGGCCAGTGGAGCAATCGGGTTTGGAAAGCGCTTGGTGCGATCGTCAATGGCAACTATGCTTGTGCATGGTTCGGGGAACAACAGGGCTAGTCCAGG
>DASTPU010000190.1:0-22854 GCA_035762105.1 Nocardioidaceae bacterium
CCCGGTCGACGATGTTCTGGATCATCGCGCCCGAGTTGAAGTCCTTGAAGTACAGGACCTCCTTGTCGCCGTTGGCGTAGGTGACCTCGAGGAACCGGTTCTCGTCGGTCTCGGTGTACATCCGCTCGACCGTCGCCCGGATCATGCCCTCGACGCACGCCTCGCGGTCCCCGTGGAACTCGGCGAGGTCGTCCGCGTGCAGCGGGAGCTCGGCCGTGAGGTACTTCGAGAAGATGTCGCGGGCAGACTCCGCGTCCGGACGCTCGATCTTGATCTTCACGTCGAGGCGTCCGGGCCGCAGGATCGCGGGGTCGATCATGTCCTCACGGTTGGACGCGCCGATCACGATGACGTTCTCGAGCCCCTCCACGCCGTCGATCTCGGACAGCAGCTGCGGGACGATGGTGTTCTCGACGTCGGAGGAGACGCCGGAGCCACGGGTGCGGAACAGCGAGTCCATCTCGTCGAAGAACACGATGACGGGGGTGCCGCCGGAAGCCTTCTCCCGCGCCCGCTGGAACACCAGCCGGATGTGGCGCTCGGTCTCCCCGACGTACTTGTTGAGCAGCTCTGGGCCCTTGATGTTCAGGAAGTAGGACTTCCCCGCAGCGCCCTCCACGCCCGTCTTCGCCGCAACCTTCTTCGCCAGCGAGTTCGCCACCGCCTTGGCGATCAGCGTCTTGCCGCAGCCGGGCGGACCGTAGAGCAGCACGCCCTTCGGCGGCTTGAGCTGGTGCTCCTTGAACAGGTCGGGGTAGAGGTACGGCAGCTCGACGGCGTCGCGGATCGCGTCGATCTGGCCCTTCAGGCCGCCGATGTTCTCGTAGTCGATGTCCGGGACCTCTTCGAGGACGAGCTCCTCGACCTCGGACTTCGGGACCTTCTCGTAGACGTAGCCGGAGCGGCCGTCGAGCAGCAGGGAGTCCCCCGCGCGCAGCGTGAGCCCCCTGAGCGGCTCGGCGATGCGTACGACGCGCTCCTCGTCGGCGTTGGCGATGACCAGGACGCGGTCCCCGTCGGCGAGGATCTCCTTGAGCATCACCACCTCGCCGACCTCTTCGTACTCGAGGGCGGCGACGACGTTCAGTGCCTCGTTGAGCATGACCTCCTGGCCGCGACGGAGCTCGTCGAGGTCAACGGAGGGGCTGACGTTGACACGGAGCTTGCGTCCGCCGGTGAAGACGTCGACGGTGTCGTCGTCGTTGCGCGTGAGGAAGGTGCCGAAGCCGGCCGGCGGCTGGGCGAGCCGGTCGACCTCCTCCTTCAGGGTCATGATCTGGTCGCGCGCCTCACGAAGGGTCTGCGCGAGCCGTTCGTTCTGGGCGGTGACCGCGGCCAGCGAGCGCTGGGTCTCGGCCAGGCGCTGCTCGATGATCCGGGAGTGCCCGGGGGTGTCCGCCAGCCTGCGTCGCAGGTCGGCTACCTCCTCCTCGAGGAACCCCAGCTGCGCTCTCAGCTCTTCCGGTGAGCGTGACGCCGACCGGCCCGAACCACTCTCTGATGCTGACAAGCCCATCACCTCCGCAGCATGGCCTCTGGAGATCGACCCTACCCGCGGGGACAAGAATGTGAACCCGATATTCGCCCGTGTGTCGTTGCAGATTCGCAACATTGGTCGGCCCCCTCCCGCCGATCCGTCGACGGTGCGGCGACACGCCGTGTGAAGCGCCTCGAGAGCGACGGGTGGGCGGGGTCAGTCGTCGAACCTCTCGTCGGCCACCTGCGGCGGCAGGCCGGAGGGCCGGGGGCCCTGGTAGTCGACGCCGTAGGCGCCGGGAGCCGGGCGGCGCTTCTTCGCCGGAGCGGCCTCCCCCGGCGCCATCCGTCGGGCCGTGACGAGGAAGCCGGTGTGCCCGATCATCTTGTGCCCGGGCCGGATCGCGAGACCCTCGACGTGCCAGTCGCGGACGAGGGTCTCCCAGGGCTGGGGCTCGGTGAACCCACCGTGGGCCCTGATCGTCTCCACGGTCCGGCCGAGCTGGGTGGTGGTGGCGACGTAGGCGCAGACGAGCCCACCGGGGGTGAGCGCGTCCGCGACGACGTCCACGCACTCCCAGGGGGCGAGCATGTCGAGGATGACGCGGTCCACGGAGCCTGCCGCCTCGCCCTCCGGGAGCGCGTCGACGAGGTCCCCGACGGTGAGCCTCCAGGCCGGGTGCTGCCCGCCGAAGAACTGGGTGACGTTCTTGCGGGCGACCTCGGCGAAGTCCTCGCGGCGCTCGTACGACGACACGAGGCCGTGCGGCCCGACGGCGCGGAGCAGCGAGCAGGTGAGGGCCCCTGACCCGACACCGGCCTCGACCACGCGGGCGCCCGGGAAGATGTCGGCCATCGCGACGATCTGCGCGGCGTCCTTGGGGTAGACCACGGCCGCACCCCGCGGCATCGACACGACGAACTCGCTGAGCAGCGGCCGGAAGACGAGGTACTCACCGCCCGCGGACGAGGTGATGCTGAAGCCCTCGGGGCGCCCGATCAGGTCGTCGTGGTCGATCGAGCCGCGGTTAGTGAAGAACTTCTTCCCGGCCTCCAGGCAGATGTTGTGCCGGCGGCCCTTGGTGTCGGTCAGCCGCACCCACTCCCCCTCGCGCAGCGGTCCCCGGTGCACCCCGGACCACACGTCGGGGGCGACATCCTGGGCAGGATGGACGGCAGCGTCGTCGGCGGGCATGCGCAGGAGGATATCCGCCGCTACTCGGTGGCCGCGAAGGCGCGGTCGACGTCGTCGCTGACCAGGACGCCGTAGACGCTGCCGTCCCCCTCCAGGAGGAGGTACTCGCTGGCCGGG
Source organism: Nocardioidaceae bacterium (assembly GCA_035762105.1). GTDB lineage: Bacteria > Actinomycetota > Actinomycetes > Propionibacteriales > Nocardioidaceae > Nocardioides_C. The sequence continues at coordinate 2,789 of DASTPU010000190.1, forward strand.
GTCCGCTGCATCGCGCGCACCATGGGCTCGCCGGCGATGTCCGCCGACAGCATCAGCCCCGGCTCGACGGTCCGGGAGACGGCCTCCACGGGCAGCCACGGGCGGCGGTCCTCCGGCGTGGCCAGCACGGCCGCCTCGTTGACGATGCCGCTCGGCCGTCCGTGCTCGTCGAGGACGACGATGCTCCCTGCCTGGTGCTCCTGCGCCCGTCGTACCGCCTCGGAGAGCGGAAGGTCGCGCGGGACCGCCAGCGCGCGGCGGGCCAGGGTCCGGGCGTGCAGGGCGGGCAGCTTGCGGCGGACGCGGGCGCTGACGATGGCCGACGACGCGCCGGTCCACAGGAAGGTCGCGATGACGAAGGCGAGCAGGTAGTCGAAGAGGTCCGGGGGGCGGTTCAGCACCGCCGGCTGCGCCATCGGCCACAGCAGCACCAGCAGGGCGAAAACCCGTCCGGCCCAGCCGGCGACGATCGTGCCCTTGTGAGGGTTGTGGCTGACCTTCCACACGACCGCCCGCAGGACACGGCCGCCGTCGAGGGGCAGGCCGGGCACCAGGTTCAGGACGCCGACGATGAGGTTCGCCCCCGCGAGGGCCCCGACTGCCATCTGCAGCAGTCCGGAGGGCGTCACGTACCACAGCGCCAGGGACGCGCCCCCGACCGCCAGGGAGGTGAGCGGCCCGACCACGGACACCCCGAACTCCCGGCCGGGCGTGTCCGGCTCGCCCTCGATCTCGGTCACCCCGCCCAGGAAGTGCAGCGTGATCGACCGGACCGGGAGGCCGTACCGCTTGGCCATCAGCGCGTGGGACAGCTCGTGCAGCAGCACGGACAGGTAGAGCAGCACCGCGAACGCGACGCCGGCGACGTAGCTCAGGCCGCCCAGCCCGGGCTGGACCGCCTCGATCTGGGGAGCGAGGAGCACCGCGATGAGGACCGCGACCAGCAGCCACGAGGATCGGACGAGGACGTCGACGCCGCCGATCGAGCCGATCCGCCACGTGCCGGGCGGCCGCCGTGCCGGCGCTTCGCCCGGTTGCGCTGTCCTCTGGTCCACGGCACCACGCTATCTCGCGGAATCACCGGAACTGTCGGAGCGGTCACCTAGGGTTTCCACCATGACCCAGGACGTGGAGCTCCGGACCGTCGTCGACGGCGTCGACGTGGTCGGCTCGCTGTCGCCGAGCCGCGCGAGCGACTTCATGACGTGCCCGCTGCTCTACCGGTTCCGCACCGTCGACCGGCTCCCCGAGCCGTCCTCCCCCGACGCCGTCCGCGGCACCGTGGTCCACAAGGTCCTGGAGGACCTCTTCGACCTCCCGGCTCCCGACCGCACACCGCACCAGGCCGGCGAGATGCTGCAGCCGGCGTGGGAGTCCGTGCTCGAGGCAGACCCCGCGATCGCCGAGATGTTCGGCGCCGAGGGGCCGGAGGTCGGCGCCTGGCTCGGCTCGTGCCGGGACTCCCTCCAGCGGTACTTCGCGCTGGAGGACCCGACGCGTCTCGAGCCGGCGGAGCGGGAGCTGTACGTCGAGACGCTGCTCGACTCCAAGCTGCTCCTGCGTGGCTTCGTCGACCGGATCGACGTCGCCCCGACCGGTGAGATCCGGGTGGTCGACTACAAGACCGGCAAGGCACCGCACCCGGCCTTCGAGGCGAAGGCGCTGTTCCAGATGAAGTTCTACGCGCTCGTGCTCTGGCGCACGCGCGGGGTCGTGCCGGCGATGCTCCAGCTCATCTACCTCGGCAGCGGGGAGCTCCTGCGCTACTCCCCCGACGAGTCCGACCTCAGGGCCACCGAGCGTAAGGTGGAGGCCCTGTGGAAGGCGATCGACCTGGCCCAGCAGACCGGCGACTGGCGGCCGCGCCGCAGCGCGCTGTGCGGCTGGTGCGCCCATCAGGCGCTGTGCCCCGAGTTCGGCGGCACGCCCCCGGCGCTGCCGCTCCTCGAGATCGGCAGCGCACCGACCGGGTGACCGACTTGCCCGTCCCCGGCCACCTGCTCGGTCGCCGGGGAGACGGGAAAGGTCAGCGGTCCTCGGGCAGGGCGGGCTCCGGCGTCACCGGCGTCGGGTAGAGGACGCAGGCCACCTCGACCGCGTTGGCGGGGCGGAGCAGCGGGTCGTACCCCTGGTGGAAGTCCAGCCGGACGCCCTCCGGGGTCTCCTCGACCTTGTCGACGCCCTTCCACAGCGGCTCGTCGGGGTTCTCATCCCGGATCCGGTCCAGCATGGCCTTCACCTCGCCCGCGTGGGCGCCGGAGCCGAGGACCACCGACTTCTCCGCCTTGACGAGCTTGCCGAGGTCGCCGACCAGCTCCTGTTCCCGCTCGTAGACCGAGGGGTCCTGGCGGGTCCAGTGCTCCTCGAGGACGGTCCGCAGGTCGCGCGACTCCCACCCGCACTCCGCGACAGCCTCCGGGCAGCGTGGGTGGAACGAGCAGCCGAGCGGCGGACGGGCCGCGTCGGGGATCTCGCCGCGGGGCAGGTCACGCGGCAGCATCTTGCGCGGGTCCGGCTCCGGGATCGCCTTGAGCAGTGCCTTGGTGTACGGGTGCTTCGGGTCGGCGAAGATCTCATCGGTCGGGCCGATCTCCACGATCCGGCCCAGGTACATGATCGCGATCCGGTCGCAGAAGAACTTCGCGCTGGCCAGGTCGTGCGTGATGTACACGTAGGTGAGCCCGAGGTCGTTCTTCAGGTCCAGCATGAGCTGCAGGATCTTGGCGCGCACGCTCATGTCGAGCATCGACACCGGCTCGTCGGCGACGAGCACCTCGGGGTCGAGGATGATCGCCCGTGCGATGACGGCGCGCTGTTTCTGCCCCCCGGACAGGTCCGCGGCGTACTTCGACATGAACTGCTCCGCCGGGGACAGGCCCACGCGCTCGAGCGCAGCCGCGACACGTCGCCGCAGGTCCTCCCCGCTCGCGATCCCGTGGATCTTGAGCGGGTGGCCGACCGCCGTCTCGATCGTCATCGACGGGTTGAGAGCCGCGTGCGGGTCCTGGAACACCATCTGGAGGTCGGTGCGCAGCTTTCGGAGATCAGCACCCCGCAGCTCGGACACGACGCGGTCGGTCATGGAGCCGCCCGGCCCGCGCTCGTGGTAGGTGATCGAGCCCTTGGTGGAGGGCGCCAGCCCGAGGATGGCCCGACCCAGCGTGGTCTTGCCGCTGCCGGACTCCCCCACCAGGCCGAGCACCTCGCCGCGCTTCAGGGAGATGTTCACGCCGTCGACGGCCTTGACCGTGCCGGTGTCCATACCCAGGAGCCGCTTGAAGGTGCCCCCGCGGAGTGCGAAGTGGACCTCGAGGTCCTCGATGTCGACGACGGCCTCGCCGTGCGTGGTCTCAGGCTTCGTCTGCAACGGAGATCTCCTCTCGGGTCAACGGCGCCTTCTCGTTCTCGTCCAGGTCGACCAGGCCGTTGACCAGGTCGGCCGCCCAGCACTGTGCGCGCGTGCCGTTGGGCATCACCCGTTGTCTCGGGTGGGTGGTGGCGCAGATGTTCATCGCATCCGGGCAGCGCGGGTGGAAGTGACAGCCGCTCGGCGGGTTGATGAGGTTCGGCGGCGCCCCCGGGATGTAGTTCAGCCCTGTGGTCGACAGCGAGATCGTCGACCTGAGCAGCTCACGGGTGTACGGGTGCTGCGGCTCGGAGAACACCTCGCGGGCGTCCCCGATCTCGACGATCTCGCCGGCGTACATCACCGCGACCCGGTCACAGGCCTCGGCGATGATGCCGAGGTTGTGCGTGATCAGCAACAGCGACGTGTCGTAGTCGCGGCGGAGGTCGTGGAGGATCCGGATGATCTGCGCCTCCACGAGGACGTCGAGCGCGGTCGTCGGCTCGTCCGCGACCACGAAAGCCGGCCGGAGCACGAGCGCGAGCGCGATCATCAGCCGCTGGCGCATCCCGCCCGAGAACTCGTGCGGGTAGGAGCGGAACCGCGTCGGCGGGATGCCCATCCGGCGGAGCACCTCGAGCGAGCGGCGCTCGATCTCGCGCTTGCTGATGCCCTTCTCGTGGGTCCTGAGCGTCTCCTCGAAGTGCTCCGAGATCCGCATCAGCGGGTTCAGCCGGGTCAACGGCTCCTGGAAGATCATGCCGAGGTCGACACCCCGCATCGCGTACATCTGCTTCTTCGGGAGGGACAGCACGTCCTCTCCCTGGAAGCGGAGCTCGCCGTCGATCTTCGCGCCCTCGGGGAGCAGCCCGAGAAGGCCCCGGCCGAGGGTCGACTTGCCGCAGCCGGACTCCCCCACCAGGCCCAGGATCTCGCCGCGGCGCAGCTCGAACGACACCCGGTCCACGGCCTTCACCGGTCCGCGCTCGGTGCCGTACCAGATCCGGATGTCCCGCGCGTCGATGACCGGGCCCTCCACGGCGGGAGCTCCGGCGGGGCGGTCGTGAAGCTCGGTCATCGTGGGTCTTCCTCTCTCGGCTCGCCCCGGCCGTCCGGTCGACCGGCGGCGGGAGCACCTTCACTGAACCGAGCGTCGCCCCGCTCGGCGAGGTAGGTGCTCGGTTCGATCGCCGGCATCACGACAGGGCGGATGCGGCGCTTGCGCAGGACGGGGTTGATCGTCTCGTTGAGCCCCTCGCCGACGAGCGTCAGGCCCACCACGAGCAGAACGATCGCCATGCCGGGGAAGAACGCGGTCCACCAGATGCCCGACGCCGCGTCGTCGAGTGCACGGCTGAGGTCGTAGCCCCACTCCGAGGCCTCGTTGGGCTGGATGCCGAGGCCGAGGAACCCGAGCGCGGCGAGCGTGGAGATGGCGTCCGCGGCGTTGAGCGTGCCGATGACGGGGACGGACTGGATGACGTTGCCGAACAGGTAACGCCGCATGATCGTGCCGTTCTTGGCCCCGATCGCCCGGGCGGCCTCGATGTAGGTGTGCTCGCGCGCCGAGACGGTGGTGTTCCGGACGACGCGGAAGTACTGCGGGATGTAGATCGCGGTCAGCGACAGAGCGACAGCCACGACGCCGCCGCCGAGCGGTCCTCGGAGCAGGAACGAGAACACGATCGCCAGGAGCAGCGAGGGGAACGCGTAGATGGCGTCCATGACGAACACCAGGATCCGGTCCGTCCAGCCGCCGACGAAGCCCGAGAGCACGCCGAGCGGCACACCGATGACCAGCGAGAGCAGGACCGAGAGGAACACCACGACCAGTGCGGTGCGCGCTCCCCAGACGACCCGGGAGAGCACGTCGTAGAACTGGTCGTTCGTGCCGAACCAGTAGTCACTGCTCGGCGGCGCCATCTTGGGCAGCTTCACCCCGTCCACGCGCTGCTGGTTGAAGTCGAGGGGCGCGACCCAGGGGGCGAAGACCGCCGCGACCACGAAGAGCATCGTGATCACCAGACCGGTGACCAGGATCCACCGGGCGAGACCTGTGGTGTTGCGGAACGGTGCAAGGAACGTCCTGCGCATCAGTACCTCACTCGCGGGTCGATGATGGCCGTGAGGATGTCGACCAGGAGGCTCACCACGACCACGATCACGGCGATGAAGGTCACGATCCCCTGTACCGCTGCGTAGTCACGTGCGGTGATGTAGTCGATGAGCTGGGTGCCGAGGCCGGGCCAGTTGAAGGTGGTCTCGGTCAGCACGGCGCCGCCCAGCGTCAGCGCCACCTGCAGGCCGATCACGGTGACCACGGGCACGAGCGCGTTGCGGAAGGCGTGCCGGCGGATGACATACCGCTCGGGGACACCGCGAGCGCGCGCGGCTTCGACGTAGTCCCCCTTCAGGGTCTGGAGCAGGTTCACGCGGACCAGGCGGATGAACACGCCGGAGAGAAGCAGGCCCAGCGTGAAGCACGGCAGCAGGTGGTGCTTGAGGATGTCGACCACGGCCTCACTGTCCCCTGCGATGACCGCGTCCACCAGGATGACGTGGGTGACCGGCTCCACCGTGAACTTCGTCATCGGAGATGCGATGTCGAACGTGGGCCAGCCCAGCGGCGCGACGAGGATGATGAACATCAGGCCGCTGAAGAACACCGGCGTGGCGTAGGTGACCACACCGAAGACGCGGGTGACCACGTCGCCGAACGAGTCCCGGTGGCGACCGGCGAGAAGACCCAGCGGGATGCCGATGAGCAGCGCGAAGGCGAAGGCGCCGATGGTCAGCGTCAGGGTGGCGCCGCCGTTGTCTCGGATGATGTCGATGATCGGCCGGTTGTCGGAGATGGTCTTGCCGAAGTCGAGGGTCGCCACGTCGGTCATGTAGTCGAAGTACTGCACGATCAGTGGCCGGTCCAGGCCGAGCGCCGCCCGACGCGCGTCGAGCGCAGCCTCATTCAGCTTGCCGCCGACCGCCGCCGTGACCGGGTCACCCGGTGCGACGCGGAGCAGGAGGAACACCATCGTCAGCAGCACCCAGATCATCGGGATGATCAGCAGCAGACGTTGGCCGATGTAACGAGGCAGAGATCCAGCTCCCGCGCTCATGTGTTTCCTTTCCGACACGAGAAAGGGGAGGACGCGCCTCGCGCGCCCTCCCCGTTCGTCGTACTAGCCGTTCTTGGTGATGCCCCAGAACCGGAAGATGTAGGTCGGGTCGAGGGTCTCCTCGACGCCTTCCATGCCCTCCCGGGCAACGGCCACGTTCTCGCCGTTCCAGGACGGGACCAGCGGGACGTCCTCGGCGACGATGTCCTGCAGCTGGCCGATGATCTCCTCACGAGCGGCAGTGTCGGTCTCCGCGAGCTCCTCGTCGAGCAGCTTGTTGACCTCCGGGTTCGAGTAGCCGTTGGCGTAGAAGCCACCGTCCCGGATGAACGGGGTCAGGTAGTTGTCGGCGTCCAGGATGTCGGGGTACCAGCCGAGGATGAAGAGGTCGTAGGCGCCCTCCTTGTACAGGGTCTGGTACTCCTCCCACTCCGCGTCCTCGGTGGTCACCTTGAACAGGCCGCTGTCGTTGAGCTGGTTGGCCAGCTCCGTGGCCTCGTCGACCGCGTTCGGGCCGTAGTGCGACGGGGTGTAGCCGATCGTCAGGTCGATCGGGGTCTTCACGCCGGCGTCGTCGAGCAGCTTCTTCGCTGCGTCCACGCTGGGCTCGCCGTACTTCTCCTGGAAGGAGTCCTTCTGGCCACCGAAGCCCGGGGGGACGATGGAGAACGCCGGAGCGACGGTGCCGTCGTAGGCGTCCTGCGCGATGGCCTCGCGGTCGATGATCTGGGCGACGGCCTGGCGGACGGCCTTCTCCTGGACGGTCTTGTTGGCGAGCTGGAACACCCAGTAGCGGAACTCCGAGCCCTCACCCTTGATGACCTGAACGCCTTCCTTGCCCTCGAGGTCGTTGAGGTCGGTCGGGCTCAAGGTGCGCCAGGCGATGTCGACCTGACCGCTCTCGATGGCCTGCTTGAGCGGAGCCGGGTCGTTGAAGTAGGTCACGAAGATCTGCGGCGCGGAGGGCGTGCGCGGACCGTCGTAGGTCTCGTTGGCCTCGAGCACCGCCTGCTCGCTGGGCTTGTACTGGCTCAGCTTGAACGGGCCCGAGCCGATGACCTGGTCGTCGGCGAGCAGCTTGTCGGCCGGGAAGGTGTCCTCGTCGACGATCGAGGTGGTCGCGGTCGACAGCAGCTTCAGGAAGGTCGTGTCGGCCTGGTTCAGGTGGAACACGATCGTGGTGTCGTCGGGTGTCTCGATGGCGCCCTCGGCGAGCTTGCCGGTGTCGGCGTCGGTGATCTGGCCGAGCAGGACCGCGGAGCCGTTCGGGTCGGCGATCGCGATGTTGCGCTCGAGGGAGAACTTCACGTCGGACGACGTCAGGTCGTTGCCGTTGGAGAACTTCAGGCCCTCACGCAGCGTGCAGGTGATCGTCTGCGGGTCGTCGTACTCGCAGGACTCGGCGGCGTCGCCGACCGGCTCGGTCTCTCCCGCCGGGATCGAGAGCAGCTGCTCGTAGATGTTGTACTGCAGGTTCCACGAGCCGAAGTCGTAGGAACCGGCCGGGTCCAGGGCGGTCACCGCGTCGGTCGTGCCGAGGATCCACGGCTCACCGGCGGCGCTGGTGCCTCCGTCGCCGCCGTCGCCGTCGGTTCCGGTGGATCCTTCGTCACCGCCGCAAGCGGCCAGTGACGCGATCATGACGCCTGCACTGGCGAGCGCCAGTAGTCCTCGTCTGCGGTTCAACTTTCACCTCACGAATACGTGCCCCCGACACGGATGTCCGGAGCGGAACCTCGTGGACACTACTCGTGGGTCTAGACGGCTGCCACCCGAAAACGCGTTGGTTTCGGTCGCAATATCGCAACGATCATGTGTCGAGGGGTCGCGGAAGCGAGGAATATGTGAGTCCGTCCAGGCTCTCGGTGAAGAGCCGGCGCTCCCCCGGCAGCACCGGAACGTGGTTGGGGACGACCAGGACGGTGCAGCCCGCAGCCTCCGCCGAGCGGGCTCCGGTGTTCGAGTCCTCGATCGCCAGCGTCCGCGCGGGGTCGACCCCGAGGACCGCGGCCGCCTTCTGGTAGGGCTCGGGGTGCGGCTTGCCCTGCGTGACGGCGTCGCCGGTCACGACCACCTCGAAGGTGGCCTCGGGCAGCCCGGCGAGGATGGGCGAGACGAATCGCCGGTACGACATCGTCACCAGCGCGCACCGGACGTCGTGGGCGCGGAGGTCGGCGAGCAGCTCGACCGCTCCCGGGCGCCAGGGCACGCGCTGCTCGACCCTTGCGACGACCCGGTCGAGCAGCTCCTCGACGATCACCGACGGCTCGAGGTCGATGCCGCCGTGCTCGCGGATGTAGCGGCCGGACTCGAGGAGGTCGTTCCCGACGAGGTTCAGGGCGTGCTCGGTGCTCCACTTGCCGCCGTGGGTCTCGACGAGCTCGAACTCCGACTCGATCCAGTACGGCTCGGTGTCCACGAGCGTGCCGTCCATGTCCCACAGGACGGCGGCGAGGTCCGGGGCCACCTCAGTCCTCGGGCTCGTAGCCGAGGTTCGGGGACAGCCAGCGCTCGGCCTCCCTCATCGTCCAGCCCTTGCGCCGCGCGTAGTCCTCGACCTGGTCCTGGCCGACCCGGCCGACCACGAAGTACTGCGACTGCGGGTGCGCGAAGTACCAGCCGCTCACCGCGGCCCCCGGCCACATGGCCATGGAGTCGGTGAGCTCGATCCCGGTCGCCTCCTTCACGTCGAGGAGGTCCCACAGCGTCGCCTTCTCGGTGTGGTCGGGACAGGCCGGGTAACCCGGCGCGGGGCGGATGCCCTGGTAGCGCTCCTTGATCAGGCCCTCGTTGTCGAGCTGCTCGTCGGGCGCGTAGCCCCACAGCTCCCGGCGCACCCTCTCGTGCATGCGCTCCGCGAACGCCTCGGCCAGCCGGTCGGCCAGCGACTCCAGCAGGATCGCGCTGTAGTCGTCGTGCTCCGCCTTGAACGCCGCGATCCGGTCACCCGACCCGAGCCCGGCGGTGACCGCGAAGCCGCCGATGTAGTCCTCGAGCCCGGACTCCTTGGGTGCCACGTAGTCGGCAAGCGAACGGTTGGGCACGCCCTCGCGGTGCGCGCCCTGCTGGCGCAGGTGCTCCAGACGCGTGCGTACGACGGAGCGCGACTCGTCCGTGTACACCTCGATGCTGTCGTGGTCCACGGCGTTCGCGGGGAACAGCCCCACGACGGCGTTGGCGGTCAGCCACTTCTCCTCCACGATGCGGTCCAGCATCTGCTGGGCATCCTCGAAGAGCTTGCGGGCCGTCTCCCCGGACGCGGGGTTGTTGAGGATGTCGGGGAAGCTGCCCTTCATCTCCCAGGCGTTGAAGAACGGCTGCCAGTCGATGTACTCGCGCAGCTCGGCGATCGGATAGTCGTTGAAGGTGCGCACGAACGGCTTCCCGTCCTCCAGCACGACCGGCCGCGGAGGTTCGTAGCCCTCCCACTCCACGGGCGTCCGGTTCGCCTTGGCCTTCTCGAAGGAGAGCAGCGGCCGGTCGTTGCGCTTCTCGGCGTGCCGGCGGCGGATCGAGTCGTAGTCCGCCTCGACGTCGGCGAGGAGCTGCGGCCGCTGCTCGTCCGACAGGAGCGCGGAGGCCACCGGGACCGAGCGCGAGGCGTCCTTCACCCACACCACGGGACCGTGGTACTTCGGGGACACCTTGACCGCCGTGTGGGCGCGTGAGGTCGTGGCGCCGCCGATCAGCAGCGGGATGTCGAAGCCCTGCCGCTCCATCTCCGAGGCGAGGTTCACCATCTCGTCGAGCGAGGGGGTGATCAGCCCGGAGAGCCCGACGATGTCCGCACCGACCTCCTTGACGGTGTCCAAGATCTTCTGCGCCGGGACCATCACACCGAGGTCGATCACCTCGTAGTTGTTGCACTGCAGCACGACGCCGACGATGTTCTTGCCGATGTCGTGGACGTCGCCCTTCACGGTGGCCATCACGATCTTGCCGTTGCTGCGGCCCGCGTCCTCCGGGCGCTGCGAGGCCTCGATGTGCGGGATCAGGTGGGCGACGGCCTTCTTCATCACGCGCGCCGACTTCACCACCTGCGGCAGGAACATCTTCCCGGCGCCGAACAGGTCGCCCACCACGTTCATCCCGGCCATCAGCGGGCCCTCGATGACCTCGATCGGCTGGCCGCCGCGCGCCGCGATCTCGAGCCGCAGCTCCTCGGTGTCGGACTCGGCGTAGTCGTCGATGCCCTTCACGAGAGCGTGGGTGATCCGCTCCTCGACGGGGAGCTCTCGCCACGTCTCGTCGGCGCCCTGGACCTGGCGCCCCTCGCCCTGGAAGTCCTCCGCGATGGCGAGGAGCCGTTCCGTGGCATCGTCGCGCCGGTTCAGCACGACGTCCTCGACGCGCTCCCGCAGCTCGGGGTCGATCTCGTCGTACACCGCGAGCGCCCCGGCGTTCACGATCCCCATGTCCATGCCGGCCCGGATCGCGTGGAAGAGGAACACGGCGTGGATCGCCTCACGGACCGGGTTGTTGCCGCGGAAGGAGAACGACACGTTCGAGACGCCGCCGGAGACGAGCGCGCCGGGGAGGTTCTCCTTGATCCAGCGCGTCGCCTCGATGTAGTCGATGCCGTAGTTGGAGTGCTCCTCCAGGCCCGTCGCGAGCGCGAAGATGTTCGGGTCGAAGATGATGTCCCCGGGGTCGAAGCCGACCTCCTCGGTGAGGAGCTCGTAGGCCCGGGCGCAGATCCTGGTCCGGCGCTCGAGGGTGTCGGCCTGGCCGTCCTCGTCGAAGGCCATGACGACCACGGCTGCGCCGTACTTGCGGCAGAGCCGGGCCTGGTCGAGGAAGGCCTGCTCCCCCTCCTTCATGGAGATGGAGTTGACGACGGCCTTGCCCTGGACGCACTTCAGTCCGGCCTCGATGACCTCCCACTTTGAGGAGTCGACCATGACGGGCACCCGGGAGATGTCGGGCTCGCCGGCGATCAGCTTCAGGAAGCGGTCCATCGCCTCGACCCCGTCGATCATCCCCTCGTCCATGTTGACGTCGATGATCTGGGCGCCCGCCTCGACCTGCTGGCGCGCGACGGCGAGGGCGGCGGGGTAGTCACCCTCCTTGATCAGCCGGCGGAACTTCGCCGACCCGGTGATGTTGGTGCGCTCCCCCACGTTGACGAAGAGCGAGTCCTCGGTGATGTTGAGCGGCTCGAGCCCCGAGAGACGGCAGGCGCGCTCGAGGGTGACAGGCTCCCGCGGCGCCTTCCCCTGCACGGCGGAGGCCACGGCGGCCACGTGCTGGGGGGTGGTCCCGCAGCAACCGCCGACGAGGTTCACGAGACCGCTGGCGGCGAACTCCTCGACGATCCGCGCGGTCTCCTCGGCGGCCTCGTCGTACTCGCCGAAGGCGTTGGGCAGGCCGGCGTTCGGGTACGCGGACACGAAGCAGTCGGCGAGCCGGGAGAGCTCGGCGACATAGGGCCGCATCTCCTTGGCGCCGAGCGCGCAGTTGAGCCCGACCGCGATCGGGCGCGCGTGCCGCACCGAGTTCCAGAACGCCTCGGTGACCTGGCCGGACAGGGTGCGTCCCGAGGCGTCCGTGATCGTGCCGGAGACCACGACCGGCCAGCGCCGGGCGTGCTCCTCGAAGAGCGTCTCGAGGGCGAAGATCGCGGCCTTGGCGTTGAGGGTGTCGAAGATCGTCTCGATCAGGAGCAGGTCGGCGCCGCCGTCGACGAGGCCGCGGGCCTGCTCGAGGTAGGCCTCCACCAGCTCGTCGAAGCTGACGTTGCGCTTGCCCGGGTCGTTGACGTCCGGGGAGATGGAGGCGGTGCGGTTCGTGGGGCCGAGCGCACCGGCGACGTACCGGGGCCGGCTCGGGTCCTGTGCGGTCACCGCGTCGCAGGCCTGCCGGGCGAGCCGCGCCGAGGCGAGGTTCATCTCGTAGGCGAGGTCCTCCATGCCGTAGTCGGCCAGGGAGATCCGCTGGGCGTTGAAGGTGTTGGTCTCGACGATGTCGGCGCCCACAAGGAGGTACTCCACGTGGATCTCCTCGACCACCTCGGGGCGGGTGAGGCTGAGGAGGTCGTTGTTGCCCTTGAGGTCACTGGGCCAGTCCGCGAAGCGTTCACCGCGGTAGTCGGACTCCTCGAGCCGATACCGCTGGATCATCGTCCCCATCGCACCGTCGAGCACCAGGATCCGGTCCCGGAGGGCAGCGGTGAGCTCCTCCGTGGCATCGGGTCGGACGTGCGGGGACGGCGTCACAGGGCTCCTCGAGGGTCGGTGCAGGCGGCAGTCGGCGGCACGGGCCGCCCACCCAACACTAGGCCGCGGGCGGACAGCGGGCCCGGGACGTCCCGGATCGTGACACCTGCGGTCTACGCTGGTGGTGTGATCGAGCTGGAAGAGTTGCCCGAGCTGGAGTCGCCGGTCCTGATCGCGGCCTTCGAGGGTTGGAACGACGCCGCGGACGCCGCGTCCGCCGTCGTGGACCACCTGATCAAGGTCTGGGACGCGCGGGTCGTCGCCGCGATCGACCCCGAGGACTTCTACGACTTCCAGATGAACCGCCCGGTCGTGGGCACCAACGACGCCGGCATGCGCAGGATCACCTGGCCCTCGACGCAGCTGTCCGTGTGCCGCCCGCCGGGGTCGAGCCGGGACGTGATCCTGCTGCGCGGGATCGAGCCCAACATGCGCTGGCGCCAGTTCTGCGCCGAGCTGCTGGCCGCGGCCGAGGAGCTCGGTACCGAGCTCGTGGTCACGCTGGGCGCACTGCTCGCCGACACGCCGCACACCCGCCCGGTGCCGGTGAGCGGTACGGCGACCGAGCCCGAGCTGGTGGACCGCCTGAAGCTCGAGGAGTCCACGTACGAAGGACCCACCGGCATCGTCGGCGTGTTCCAGGACGCGTGCGTGCAGCTCGACATCCCCGCGGTGTCGTTCTGGGCCGCGGTCCCCCACTACGTCGCCCAGCCGCCGTGCCCCAAGGCCACCCTGGCGCTGATCGGCCAGCTCGAGGACCTGCTGGAGATCTCGATCCCGCTGGCCGACCTGCCCGAGGAGTCCCGGGCGTGGGAGCGCGGCGTGGACGAGCTGGCCGAGGAGGACGAGGAGATCGCCGACTACGTGCGGGCCCTCGAGGAGACGCGGGACACCGCAGAGCTCCCCGAGGCCAGCGGAGAGGCGATCGCCCGGGAGTTCGAGCGCTACCTCAAGCGCCGGGAGACCGGCGACCAGTAGGTCCCCCCGTTCGACGTCGACGGCTGGGCTACAGCCGCACGCCGAGACGCGCGTCCAGCAGGTCGCGGACGGCGTCCTCACCGCTTCCGTCGCCGTCGCCGCACCGCGCCGCGCGCGCCCAGCGGTCGACGGCGTCCAGGGCACACGGTGCGTCGAGGTCGTCGGCGAGGTGCCGGCGTACCTCCTCCACCAGTCGCTCCGCGTCGCCTGCGGTCGCCCGGCCCACCGCGTCGCGCCAGGTCGCGAGCCGGGTCTCGGCCAGCTCGAGGTCCTGGTGGGTCCACTCCCAGTCGCTGCGGTAGTGGTGCGCAAGCAGCGCGAGCCGGATCGCCATCGGGTCGGTGCCTGCCCGCCTCAACCGGGAGACGAAGACCAGGTTGCCCCTGGACTTCGACATCTTCTCGCCCTCGTAGGCGACCATCCCGGCGTGCATGTAGAGCCTGGCGAACCTGGCGCCGCCCGAGGCGGCCTGCGCCTCGGAGGCGCTCATCTCGTGGTGCGGGAAGACCAGGTCGCTGCCGCCGCCCTGGACGTCGAAGCTCTCCCCGAGGTACTCCAGCGCGATCGACGAGCACTCGATGTGCCAGCCGGGACGACCGCGACCGAGGTCGGAGTCCCAGGCCGGCTCGCCGGGGCGCTCGGCCTGCCACAGCAGGCAGTCCAGCGGGTGCTTCTTCCCCGGACGGTCGGGGTCGCCGCCGCGGTCGGGGAAGATCTCGAGCATCTGCTGCTCGTCGAGCCCGGAGACCTCCCCGAAACGGGGGTCGGCGTGCACCGAGAAGTACAGGTCACCGTCGACGTCGTACACGAAGCCGCGCTCGCGGAGCCGCTTGACGAGCGCCACGGCCAGCGGGATCGACTCGACCGCGCCGATGTAGGCGTCGGGGGCCAGCGAGTGCAGCGCCTCCATGTCGGAGCGGAACAGCTCGGTCTGCTCCTCGGCGAGCTCCTGCCAGTCCGCGCCCGTGGCGGCCGCGCGCTCGAGCAGCGGGTCGTCGACGTCGGTGACGTTCTGGACGTAGCGGACCACGTGGCCGGCGTCGCGCCAGGCCCGGTTCAGGAGGTCGAACGCGACGTAGGTGGCGGCGTGTCCCATGTGTGTCGCGTCGTAGGGGGTGATGCCGCAGACGTAGAGGCGGGCCGTCTCCTCCGGGGCGGTGGGCTCGACCCGGCCGGAGGCGGTGTTGAACACCGAGACGGCGGGGCCGGCACCGAACCTCTCGAGCGAGGGGATGTCCGGGCTCTGCCATGCGCGCATGTCTCGAAGCCTAACCGCCGGGGCTCAGAAGGCGGGCCAAGGGATGGCCGGCCACTGCCCCGACGGGAGCGGCATCCGGCCATCCGCCAGCAGGTCCTCGCAGCGACCTCGCAGCGCGTTCACCTCGACGCGGCTCAGGTGGGCTTCGAGCGAAGTGCGCAGCGCGCCGTCGATCGTCGCCAGCTGCTCCACGAGCGCCCCGAGAGCCGTGCGCTCGTCGGCGTCGAGAGGCTTCGTGGCCCATCCCCACAGCACGGTGCGGAGCTTGGGGTCGACGTGGAAGCACACCCCGTGGTCGACGCCGTACCGGTGGCCTCCGGCCATCGCGAGCACGTGCCCGCCCTTGCGGTCGGCGTTGTTGACGACGGCGTCGAAGACCGCCATCCGGCGCAGCCGGACCGTGTCCTCGTGCACGAGCGAGACCGGTCGGCCCTCACCGTCCTCGGCGTCGAGCACGTGGAGGTACCCCTGTGGCACCTGGCCGGCCGGGACGATGTCGACCGGCTGCTGCTCCTCGTCGGGGTCGCACCACAGCTGCACCATCCCGGGCCCCAGCGGCCCCTCACGCTCGACGGTGAGCGGGACCACGGCCCAGCCGAGGGCTTCGGAGACGAGGTAGGCGGCGATCTCGCGGCCGGCCAGCGTCCCGTCCGGGAAGTCCCACAGCGGCCGCTCCCCCGACACCGGCTTGTAGACGCAGCGGACGCTGCGGCCTGCCAAGGACGCGTCGGCGACCAGTGTGACGTTGGAGGCGGGCAGCACCCGCCCGACGAGCTCGATCGCACCGTCCTCCAGGACGGCGCGCACGTCTGAGGGGGTCACGCCCGGGTGCGCCGGAACCCGTTGGCGCGCGGGCACAGGTGTCCCTCCGGGTCGATCGGTCCCCCGCAGAACGGACAGGGCCGCCGGCCTGCGGCGACCACGGTCTGGGCGCGCTTGGCGAACGCGCGAGCCGGTCCCGCGGGCAGGCGTACGACGAGCATCTCCTCGGGCTCGGGCTCGTCGATCTCCTCCTCGGGCTGGTCCGGCGACACCACGGAGTCCTCGGTGAAGGGGAAGACCTCGAGCACGATCCGCTCGTCCGCGGCGTCCCACGACAGGGTCATCGTGCCGGCCCGGAACTCCTCGTCGATGGGCTGCTCCAGCGGCTCGGCGTCCTCGAGGTCCAGCGGGGCGACGGCGGGGATGGTGCTCGAGCCCTCGTTGGCGTTCATGACCTCGTCGAGCAGCTCGTCGATCCTCGTCGCGAGGACGGACACCTGCTGCTTCTCGAGCGCGACGCTCGTGATGCGGCTGCCCGCACGGGCCTGGAGGAAGAAGGTGCGCTGCCCCGGCTGGCCGACGGTGCCGGCGACGAAGCGCTCCGGCGGGTCGTAGGAGTGGATGACGGGAGCCATGATCCCGACCTTATGGGGTCGGCCCAGGAGTGTCGCGTCCCGTGTCGTTCCGCACGCTCCCCGCCCCGCCACCGACGGCGGCGTCGCTCTCCAGCCGGCGGCGGCGCGTGCGCTTCCGCGTGGGCGGTTTGAGGCCGCTGAGGTCGCCGGCGACCGAGTTCATCGACAGCACGAAGGGCCGCAACGGCGTGTAGCGGACCACCGACAGGGAGGCGGGGTCGACGCCGATCCGCTGGAACAGGTCGAGGTGCATGCCGAGGGCGTCGGCGAGGACCGCCTTGATCACGTCGCCGTGGCTCACCGCCACCCACACCGCGTCGGGGCCGTGCTCGTCCTCGATCCGGGCGTCCCACTCGCGCACGGCCGCGACGCTGCGGGCCATCATCTGCGCCATCGACTCGCCGTCGGGGAAGGTGGCGGCGGACGGGTGTGCCTGCACGGTCCGCCACAGCGGGTCCTTGGCCAGTGTCTTCAGCTCGCGGCCGGTCCAGCTGCCGTAGTCGCACTCCAGCAGCCGCCTCTCCGACACCACCTTGGCGCCCCCGGACTGAAGGCGGGCGAGCTCGCGGGCGGTGTCACGGCAGCGTTCGAGCGGGCTGGTCACGATCGCCGCCAGCGGGAGGCTCGCGAGCCGCTCCCCCGCTGCCCGGGCCTGCGCGACGCCGGTGTCGTCGAGTCGGACGCCCTTGGCACGTCCGGCGAGGACGCCGGTCGCGTTGGCCGTCGTACGCCCGTGGCGGGCCAGGATCAGCGTTGCCATGGAACCGACTCTAGAGGCCGTAACCTGACGCCCATGATCGTCGACTGCGCGTTGTACCGCGCCGGTGTCCGGGTGCCGCTGGACGCCACGAACGACCTCGCGGCCGTTCGTGACGCGAGGACCGAGGCCGGCGACTTCGTCTGGGTCGGCCTGCACGACCCGGAGCAGGACGAGCTCGACCTGGTCTCCGAGCTCTTCGACCTGCACCCGCTGGCCGTCGAGGACGCGCTGCACGCCCACCAGCGTCCGAAGCTGGAGCGGTACGACGACGGGCTGTTCATGGTGCTCAAGACCCTTTGGTACGTCGACGAGCGCGACGCCGTGGAGACCGGCGAGATCAACCTCTTCATGGGGCCCGGCTACGTCGTGAGCGTCCGCCACGGCCAGGGTACCGAGCTGCACTCTGCCCGCCGGGACCTCGAGCAGCGCGCCGAGCTGCTCAGCCACGGGCCCTCCTCGGTCCTCTACGCCATCTGCGACCGGGTCGTCGACGGCTACGAGGAGGTCGGCGCTTCACTGGAGGTCGACGTCGACGAGGTGGAGGCGTCTGTGTTCTCGCCGGAGCGCAGCGACGACTCGGTGCGGATCTACGTGCTCAAGCGCGAGATCGCCGAGATGAGAAGGGCGGTCGGCCCGCTCAAGGAGCCGATGAACCGCCTCGGGTCGGGCCACATCGGCGGGGTGCCGGCGGACACCGCGCCGTTCTTCCGCGACATCCACGACCACCTGGTCCGGGTGTCGGACGTCATCGACACGCTCGACAGCCTGCTGTCGACCGCGTTCGACGCGCAGATCGCGCGGATCGGCGTGCAGCAGAACGACGACATGCGCAAGATCTCGGCCTGGGTCGCGATCGCCGCGGTCAGCACCCTGATCGCCGGTGTGTACGGGATGAACTTCGAGCACATGCCGGAGCTGAACTGGGAGTACGGCTACTTCAGCGCGCTCGTCGTGATGCTCGTGGCCTCCGTCGCGTTGTACCGGCTGTTCAAGAAGTCCGGGTGGCTCTAGGCGGCTTGTGGGGCTTTCGGCTCTGGCGCGGTTCGCCGCCGGCGTGCTGCCCTTGGGGTAGAGGGACTGCGGTGACCGACGACGCACCACGTCGGGAGCCAGCTCCGGTCACCGCCGGAGGTGGTCGTGATGCCCGCCAGGCTCCTGCCGCAGGGTCGGATGGCGCGGTGGACCTTGGTGATCTTTGCCGTCGTGGTCGCCGTTCCGACGCTGTTCGCCGCGATCTTCGTGCTTGGCCACGCGTTCCAGGGCGAGGACCCGCAGTTCGAGTCGCTGAGCGAGAACCCTGACCCGTCCCTGCACGGCACGGTCGCCTACTTCGCGGACGGCACCCAGTGTGTCCGGATCCGCGCGGCGGCGGGCCGGCCCTACAAGGACGTGCTCTGTCCGGAGTCCGAGCCGGTGTCGAAGGCCGAGAAGGAGGGCAAGCTCGTCGGGCCTCAGCTGGCCTGGCGTCCCGACGGCCGTCTCGAGGTGACGATGTTCCGGATGGTCGGCCCGCCGGAGCCTATCTACGCCGCGGGCTGGCAGAAGCTCGTCGACGTGCGCTCCGGCGGGGTGGAGGACGTGCCGGCGTCCGACGTACCCGCGGAGCCTGATGCGGTTCCCGGCCCCGCGGTGAGCCCCGCCGGCGAGCGGGTCGACTGGTCGTCCGGGGACGGCCGGGTGGAGGTGACGCTCACCGACGACTCCGGCACTCGGACGCTGCTCTCGGCCAAGGGCCCGAGCGAGACCTACGGCCTGGACACCGCCTTCTGGGCGCCGGACTTCGAGTGGGTCGCCGCCTTCGACGGCAGGATCCTGGTCATCACGACGGAAGACCCCGCGGTGACGAGGATCCTCACCGACGAGAGCGGCATGGGCTCGAGCTTCAACTTCGCGGTCACCGACGCCGACCTCCTCCCGCCCGCCCGCTGACGCAGGACGTCATACGTTCGCGCCTCAGGCGGCGAGGAAGCCCACGCTGAGCATCACGAGGGTGAACGTGCCCAGGCCGATCCGGTAGACGACGAAGGGCAGGTAGGACCGCGTGCTGACGTAGCGCAGCAGCCAGGCGATCGCGGCGTAGCCGACGACGAAGGAGACCAGCGTGGCGAATGCGGTGGGCCACGGGCCGTAGGCGTTGTCCCCGTGCGGGATCTCGGGGAGCTCGAAGAGACCGGCACCGACCACGGCGGGGATCGCCAGGAGGAACGCGAACCGCGTCGCGGCCTCGCGCTCGTAGCCGAGGAACCGCCCCATGCTGATCGTCGCTCCGGACCGGGACACGCCGGGGATCAGCGCCATCGCCTGGGCCAGGCCCAGGAAGACCGCGTGCTTGACGTTCATCTGCTTGATGGCGCGCTCGTTCCTCCCCACCCGGTCGGCGATCCCGAGCACGACGCCCAGGACGATGAGCGTGGTCCCGATGATCCAGAGGTTGCGGAAGTCCTCCTCGATGATGTCCTTCAGGGTGATGCCGAGGATCACGATCGGCAGCGAGCCGATGATGATGAACCAGCCCATCCGGGCGTCGAGCTTGCCGCGCCAGGAGGCGTCGTACAGCGAGCGGACCCAGGCCGAGGCGATCCGCCAGATGTCCTTGCGGAAGTAGATCAGCACGGCTGCCTCGGTGCCGATCTGGACGACCGCGGTGAAGGCGGCCCCCGGGTCGCCCCACCCGAACAGCTCGGGGAAGATCCGCAGGTGGGCGCTGCTCGAGATCGGCAGGAACTCGGTGAGTCCTTGGAGGACGCCGAGCACGGCGGCCTTGAAGAAGTCGAGCAACGGGTCACTCCTGGTCGAGCGGGCAGACAGCGCCGCTCAGCCTACGCATCGACGTGCACGGCGAGGCGCGCGCCTCGCGCGCGGCGCGTCTCGATAGCGTGTCCCCCATGCAGCAGAGGTTCCTGGGCCGGACCGGTCTGCGCGTGTCCCGGCTCGGTCTCGGCACCCTGACCTGGGGTCGCGACACCGACGAGCACGAGGCTCGCGACCAGCTGATC
>DASTPU010000191.1:0-17455 GCA_035762105.1 Nocardioidaceae bacterium
CAGTGCCAACAAACCACAGGCCGGCATCGGGGTGCCGCGGCTCATGGACCCTCGGTGAAGGACTTTCGGCCCTGAGGACCCGATGCGGCGTGGGCGCACCGTTGGGAAGACGGACCCGGGAGAGACGAGAGGACGCCATGAACCTGCATGTGGACTCCGAGGTCGGCCGGCTGCGACAGGTGATCCTGCACCGGCCCGACCTGGAGCTGAAGCGGCTGACGCCGTCGAACAAGGACGACTTCCTGTTCGACGACGTGCTGTGGGTGAAGCGGGCGAAGCAGGAGCACGACGCGTTCGCCGAGTCGTTGCGTGACCTCGGGGTCACGGTGCACCTGCTGGAAGACCTTCTGCGCGAGACCGTCGAGATCCCGGAGGCGAAGAAGTACATCCTGGAGGCGTCGTTGGACGAGCTCGTCTACGGCCCGATGGCACTCGACGCGCTCTTCAGCATGTTCACAGCGCTCGACGACGACGCCCTGGTCGAGTACCTCATCGGCGGGATCACCAAGCGAGAGCTGCTCGAGCACGTCGACGAGCCCAAGTCGCTGGTCGTCCAGGCGCTCGGCCTCGAGGAGATGCTGCTCCCACCTCTGCCCAACCACATGTTCACGCGTGACACCTCCGCCTGGGTCTACGACGGGGTCTCGATCCACGCGATGCGGAAGCGGGCACGTGAGCGCGAGACGATCCACTACGAGGCGATCTACAAGTGGCATCCGCTGTTCTCCGGCGGAGGTTTCAACGTCTGGTCCGACGGTCGCGTGAACGGCATGGCGACGACCGAGGGCGGCGACATCCACGTCCTCGGGCGAGGCAGCGTGCTCATCGGGATGAGCGAGCGTACGACTCCCCAGGGCATCGAGCGGCTGGCGAAGCGGCTGTTCGCGAAGCGGTCTGCCGAGCGGATCATCGCTGTCGCGATGCCTCAGAGTCGCGCGTTCATGCACCTCGACACGGTGATGACCATGGTGAAGGAGGACACCTTCACGAAGTACGCCGGCCTCGGAATGCTGCCGTCGTACACCATCGAGCCGGGCGACACCGAGAAGGAGCTGAAGATCACCTCGCACCCGCCCGAGGACATGCACAAGGCGATCGCGACGGCCCTCGGGCTGCCCGTCATCAAGGTGCTGACGCCGACCCAGGACGTCCATGCCGCGGAGCGTGAGCAGTGGGACGACGGGTGCAACGTGCTAGCCGTACGCCCCGGGGTGGTGGTCGCCTACGACCGCAACGTCACCACCAACACCTACCTTCGCAAGGAGGGCATCGAGGTGGTCACCATCGAGGGCAGTGAGCTAGGTCGAGGTCGTGGCGGGCCGCGCTGCATGAGCTGCCCGATCGAGCGGGAGGGGATCTGACATGGCCTTCAACCTTCGTCATCGCAGCTTCGTGAAGGAGGTCGACTTCACGCCCAAGGAGTGGAAGTTCCTGCTGGACCTCGCAGCCGAGCTCAAGGTGGCCAAGTACGCCGGCTCCGAGCAGCCACGCCTGACGCGCAAGAACATCGCGTTGATCTTCGAGAAGACCTCGACCCGCACCCGCTGCGCCTTCGAGGTGGCGGCGTTCGACCAGGGAGCGCGCGTGACCTACCTGGATCCCTCGGGGTCGCAGATCGGCCACAAGGAGTCGATGAAGGACACCGCCCGTGTGCTCGGTCGGATGTATGACGGGATCGAGTACCGCGGCGCGGCGCAGGAGAACGTCGAGACGCTCGCCCGGTACGCCGGCGTCCCGGTGTGGAACGGGCTCACCGACGAGTGGCACCCGACCCAGACGCTCTGCGACATGCTCACCATGCGCGAGCACTCTCCCAAGCACGATGAGGAGATCTCCTTCGCCTACCTCGGGGACGCCCACAACAACGTCGGCAACTCCCTTCTCGTCGCGGGGGCGATGATGGGCATGGACGTGCGGATCGTGGCACCCGAGAAGCTGTGGAACCACGAGTCGGTGGTCAAGCAGGCCGTCGACATCGCGGCCGAGACCGGCGCCCGGATCAGGCACACCGAGGACGTCGAGGAGGGCGTCGACGGGGTGGACTTCATCTACACCGACGTGTGGGTGTCGATGGGCGAGCCGATGGACGTGTGGGAGGAGCGGATCCACCTGCTCCGGCCGTACCAGGTCAACACACAGCTACTCCGGATGACCGGGAACCCGAAGGTGAAGTTCATGCACTGCCTGCCCGGGTTCCACGACCGACACACCAAGGTGGGGGAGGAGCTCTTCCACAAGACCGGGATGACGGCGCTCGAGGTGACCGACGAGGTGTTCGAGTCCAAGCACTCGATCGTCTTCGACCAGGCGGAGAACCGCATGCACACCATCAAGGCCGTCCTCGTAGCGACCCTGGGGGGTTGAGTTGCGCATCGTGGCCGCGCTCGGGGGCAACGCGCTGCTCCAGCGCGGTCAGAAGCCCGACTCCGACGTCCAGGAGGCCAACGTCGCCCGGGCGGTGGAGGCACTCGCGCCCCTCGCGGCCGAGCACGAGCTCGTGATCACGCACGGCAACGGTCCGCAGGTGGGAGTGCTGGCGCTCCAGAGCGCGTCCGATCCGCACCTCTCGACCCCTTATCCGTTCGACGTCCTCGGCGCTCAGACGCAAGGAATGATCGGTTACTGGATTCTCCAGGCGATGCAGAACGCGCTGCCGGGCAGGCAGGTCGCAGCCATCATCAACCAGACGCTCGTCGAGGCGAACGACCCTGCCTTCGAGAATCCCACCAAGTTCGTCGGCGAGGTGTACGACGAGGCGGAGGCCAAGCGGATAGCGGAGACGCGCGGCTGGATCATGAAGCCCGACGGTGACCGTTGGCGTCGTGTGGTGGGGTCGCCGAAGCCCCAACGAGTGGTGGAGACCCGCCTGATCAGGCTCCTTCTGAACAGCGGGGCTGTCGTGGTCTGCGCCGGCGGTGGGGGCGTGCCGGTGATCCGGAACGAGGAGGGCCACCTCGAAGGCGTCGAGGCCGTCGTCGACAAGGACCTGACGAGCTCGGTCCTGGCCGAGGCTCTCGAGGCGGACGTCCTCCTGGTGCTCACCGACGTTCCGCACGTGGAGCGGAACTTCGGCACCCCCGAGGCAGAGCCGATCCTCCGGGCAACGCCGGCCGCGCTGCAGAGGGAGAGCTTCCCCGCGGGATCGATGGGACCGAAGGTGCAGGCAGTGTGCCGGTTCGTCGAGCTGACCGGCGACATGGCCGCGATCGGCCGACTGGAGGACGCCGTGAGGATCCTCCGAGGGGAGGCGGGCACGATCGTGACCCCCGCCGGTCAGTACGGCGGTCCCGGTGACCTGCGGCCCGCCCGCGACCTGGGCTAGGTGATCACGTCCGGCGGAGGAAGGCGAGACCGCCGAGGAGTCGCGCCACGCCCGACCACCGCGGAGCCGACTCGGGTCGACCGGTCTACCCGTCCGTCGGCGCGTCCTCCGGGATGTCTGTCTCGTCAGGCAGGTCGATGACGACGTCCAGGCCACCACAGCCGTCAGGCCTGACGTCCACCTTTCCCAGCCCTCTCGCGAGGGCAAGAGGGACGGGGTTGTCCCAGGCCACCTTGGTGACGATCTTCTTCACGCCCCGGGGACGGCGGCGCATCAGCGCCCTCAGCAGGGCCGTGGCGACCCCTCGTCCCTGCCACTGGTCCGCCACGGTCACGCCCACGTCTGCGGTCGCGGGATCTTCTCGCCGACGGGCGACCCGGGCGATGCCCGCCGGGACTTCGGGGCCCTCTTCGGGAAGTGCGAAGAGCACCAGGGCGACGTGGTCGACTCCGTCGACGTCGTCCACGAGCTGGTCGAGCATCGGCTCGGTCAGGTGGGGGACCGCGGACATGAAACGGTGGAAGCGAGCCTCGGGGGACAAGTGCTCGTACTCCTCGCGCAAGGCGTCCCGGTCTGTCGGCAGCAGCGGCCAGATGACGGCGTTCGTACCGTCCCGGAGCCTGACCCACGACGTGTCATCGGGCCCCTTCTCCTCGTTGCTCCCTCCCCTGCTGGGCACGGTCACTCGAAGCTCCACAACCTCTCTTTCACCACGTCTCCCGCGGCTCAGCTACATACTCGTCGGCAGCCATGGCGGGACACAGGGGCCAACGTCCCGAGCGTCGCGGGTCGGGCTGGATCCGGCGGGGTGTGGCGAGGGATGCCGGGCAGGCATGGAATGGCGGTGAGACCCTCCGGAACGACGAAAGCCGCAGGTCCGGCACATGGCCTGACCTGCGGCTCCCGTTGCTTGTGGGCAGGGGCGGGGTCGAACCGCCGACCTTCCACTTTTCAGGCGGACGCTCGTACCAACTGAGCTACCTGCCCAAGCGCACGAAACTCTACAACACGCTCAGCGGGAAGCGGGAATCGACGGGTGCCCGTCCGCCTGGTGCGTCAGCGAGCGTCGCTCGTCGCCGACATGGCCCGCGACTTGAGCACGAACAGCCCCTCCTCGATGCCGGTGACGAGCACGGTGCCGGAGTCGAGGAACGGGTAGTTGCCCCAGGTGCCGGCGAACGTGGTGTCGTCGTTCGCCGGGTACACGTCGAAGAAACCACGCTCGGTGAGCCTGCCCTGCTCGACCTGGTAGGTGTCGTTGATCCGCAGGCCCGAGGTGTAGTTGCTCTGGTAGGCCAGCCCGTCCTTGATGAAGATGTTGTGGTCGATGGAGCCGTTGCCGTCGTTGTCGGCTCCCTCGAGGACGGGGTTGTCCAGGTCGGTCAGGTTCCACACGTACGTCGTCGTGCCGTCCACGGTCTCGAACAGCTCGTCGAGCTCGTCACCGAGCAGGAAGTACGCGTGGTCCTCGGTGAACCAGCCCTGGTGGGTGTACGCCGACGTGTCGTACGGCGCGCGGGCGATCATCCGGATGTTCGCCTTGTCCGTCGCGTCGAGCACGGTGACGGTGTCCTCGTTCGAGGCGACGCAGATCTCGCGGCCGCGGTAGTCGGCGTCGGGACCGGCGTACGCGACGCACTGGATGTCGTGGGTGTAGCCGTCGGCGCCGTAGCAGCCGACCGCGACCGGGTTTCCAGGATCTGAGACGTCGAACGCGATCGGTCCGCCGCCGACGTCCTTGCATCCGCGGACCTTCACGTCCCGACGCGCACCGACGACATAGGCGGTCGCGCTGTCCTCGTTCATCGCGATGTTGTGCGCGTGGCCGAACTGCGTGACGACGTTGTCCGTGGTCCACTCGCGCGGCTCGGTGACCCCCCGGAGACGTGTGAGGTCGAAGACCTGCATGCCGTGCCCGGCCGCCTCGGTCACGATGAACGCGTGGTTGTCGTACACCTTGAGGTCGCCCCAGATGTTGCCGCGGTCGCCGGGCACCTCGGTGGGGAGCGTGCCGAGGTAGGTCGGGTCGTAGGGGTCGGTGACGTCGACGAACGCGGTGCCCTCGAACTTGCTGACCAGCGCGTACTCGTGACCGGTCACCGGGTCCTCCCAGCCCCAGATGTCGTTGGCCCAGATGCTCTCCAGCTCGCTCAGCGGGACGAACGACGCGAGGTCGACCCTCTGGCACGGGAAGATGCCGGCCATCCCGTCCTCGCACCGGACGTCGGTGATCCGCTCCTGGGGGACGCCGCCGGGGCTGACCTCCTCCGCGACGAGGTCGAAGCCGGCCTCCTTGCCGGAGCCGTCGTGGGTGGGGTGTCCGTTCGCGGGCACCGTCGCGGCAAGCACCGCAGCCGTCGTGCTGATGGCCGCGATCGCGGCCTTCGTCCTGACTCGCATTCGTTCCTCCGTCGGGGTTCTCGGGATAACTGCCGAGGCTCACCCCACTCGGCCGGAAGATCCGGGACGACTCCGACCGTCAACGCAAAAGCCTCCACGAAGGCATATCACGCAAAGGAAAGAACGCGGTAGGAGGTTTTCCGTCCGCGGGCGGGGAGCGGCTCAGCGGTCGAGGCGTACCGCGACGAGCGCGACGTCGTCCTCGGGCTCGTCGGTCAGGAGCCGGGCCAGCAGCTCGTCGCACAGCGTCTCCAGGTCGACGCCTTCGGCGGCGAGCTCGGTGAGCAGCTCGTGCAGGAGCGTGAGTCCCTCGTCGATGGACTGACCGCGGCGTTCCACGAGGCCGTCGGTGTAGAGCAGCAGGGTCGTGCCCGGCTCGGCGACGATCTCGAGCGCAAGGCGCGGGGTGCTCGGGTCGAAGCCGAGCAGCAGGTCCGGGCTCGGGTTCGGGAGCGCCGTGACGGTGCCGTCGGCGCGGATCGACATCGGCGGTGGGTGGCCGGCGTTCGACCAGCGCAGGCGGCTCGCCCCGCCGGCGTCCTGCTCCACGAGCGCGACGACGGCGGTCGCCGTGGTGTTCACCGCGAGTCCCTCCATCGCGGCGTCGAGCCGGGTGAGCACCGTGGCGGGGTCGGCGTCGGGGCGGTGCGCGATGCCCCGAAGGAGTCCCCGCAGCTGCCCCATCGCGGCAGCCGCCTGGACGTCGTGGCCGACCACGTCGCCGATGACGAGGGCGGTGGCTCCGTCGGGCTGCCGGAAGGCGTCGTACCAGTCACCCCCGACCGCGGCCGCCTGGGCCGCGGGCTGGTAGCGCACCACGAGCTGGAGCCCGTCCACCTCGGGCGGGTCGGTGAGCAGGCTGCGCTGCAGACCCTCGGCGAGGTCTGCCTGCTGCCGGTAGAGGCGTGCGTTGTCGAGAGCGAGGCCGGCTCGCACCGCGACCTCCCGGGCGGTGACGAGGTCGTTCGGATCCAGCGGCCCTCGGTCCGCGTCCAGGAAGAGGCTCACCAGGCCCACGGTCCTGCCACGGCCGGTGAGCGGCAGGATCATCGCGTTCTGGGGTGCGAGCACCTCCAGCAGCTCCTGAGCCCGGCCGGGCCTGAGCACCTCCCGGATCGCAGGAGTCGCGTCGCTGACGATCTGCGGCTGCCCCGTTCGCAATGCCCTCGCGACGAACGAGTTGTCGGTGAGCGCCGACATCCGCTCGCGCGCGTACTCCTCGACGACGGGCCGCATCGACGGGGCGTCGTGCCACCAGGCGATGTCACGCAGGGACCCGTCCTCGTTCTTGACGGTGACCAGGCACCAGGAGGCCAGGGCGGGGACGAGCAGCCGGGCCAGCCGGGCGACTGCCTCCTCGGCGTCCAGGGTCGTCGCCAGCTCGCCGCTGACGCTTGCGAGCAGCCCCAGCCGGTCGGCCGCTGTCTGGGCTGCCTCCTCGGCGTGATGGCGCTGCGTGATGTCGAGGAAGAAGACCTGGAGGCCCTCCTCGCTGGGCACGGCGCGGACCTCGAACCAGGTGCTGAGGTTGGGGTAGTACTCCTCGAAGGCGACCATCTCGCCCGTGGTCATCGCCAGGGGGTAGTAGTGCCCGAACGCGCGTTCCTCGGCCCCCGGGAACGCCTCCCAGAGGTTCTTGCCGGCCAGCTCCTCGTAGGTCTTGCCGAGCGCCCGCTCCGCCTCGGAGTTGACGAAGGTGACGCACCAGTCCCGGTCGACGGCGAAGTAGCCGGCCGACATGGTGGCCAGCACGTGCGCCGCTCGGTCGCCGGCCGTGCGGAGGTCCGTGACGTCGTACGCCGCACCCAGGATCCGCATCGGCCCGTCGCCGACGCGCATCACCCTGCCCCGGGCAGCGATCCACCGCGTCGTGCCGTTCGGGAACACCGCCCGGGCCTGGGCCCGGAAGTCTCCCCCGGGTCGCGCGGCCGCCTCGGCGACCGCCCGGTCGAGGGACGGCCGGTCCTCGGGGTGGACGCGCGCCAGGACGTCGGTCCTGCCGCCCACGAGCTCACCCGGCGCGTAGCCGAGCAGCCGCTGCAGACGCTCGTCGCCCTCGATCCGTCCGGACTCGAGGTCCCAGTCGAAGATGCCGATCTCGGCGGCGTCCGTGGCCAGCTCTCGCCGCCTGCTCTCCACGTCGGACCGGCGCTCGGTCTGTGACGAAGCGCCCGCCCCCGGGGGCAGCGCGGCGCCTGCGTCGTTCACGGAGTCTCCTCAGCAGTGCGTTGGGCGTTTCGCTCAGTCTGCCCCATGCGCGTGCCGGGTCGTCGGAGAGTGTCCCCGCCCGTTCCTAGCCACCCGTGCCCGCGCGCCTCCGGCTGCGCTCCGCCAGTGCCGCCAACGCCTTCGGGAACACCTCGGCAGGGGGTGTGACCAGCCCGGCGCCGACCTGGCCGACGCCGGCCTGCCGGCCCGCCATGCCGGTGTTGATCTGGGGCAGGATGCCGGTCCGGCACACCTTGGTGACGTCGATGCCGGTCGGCGCGCCCTGGAACTCCAGCACCGGGATCGTCCAGCGCGGGTTCTGGCCGAGCGTGATCTCGAGCATCCGGCGGGTGGTGGCGAGGGCGTCGGGAACCGTGCCGCCGACCAGCCGCACGATCGCGGGCGCGGTGGCCATCGAGAACCCGCCGAG
Organism: Nocardioidaceae bacterium; assembly: GCA_035762105.1. Lineage (GTDB taxonomy): Bacteria > Actinomycetota > Actinomycetes > Propionibacteriales > Nocardioidaceae > Nocardioides_C. The sequence continues at coordinate 8,361 of DASTPU010000191.1, forward strand.
CCCGGCGGTCTCGGTGATGGCCGAGTCGCCGATGTCGGGGTTCGCATCCTCCGGCTTGAAGTCGCCGAGCAGCAGCCCCTCCGCGAGCTGGGCGGGACCGGTGAACCATTCGTCGCCGGTGCCTGAGACCTGGATGCCGAACTCCGTGCCGTTGCGCGCCATCGCCACGACCATCGTCGAGCCCTCGATGCCGCGGGCCGCGTCCAGCGCGAGCTTGCAGGCAGGCATCGCGAGGTTCAGGAAGAAGTGGTCGTTGCCGCCGACGAACCGGAGCACGTCCGCGACGTCGCCGCTGGGTGCCGTCGACTCGACGAGCGCTGGTGAGAGGTCGCGCAGCAGCATCAGCGTCCCGGCGCGGTTGCGGTTGTGGGCCTCGTCGCCCATCTGCAGCATCTGGGTGAGGATGCCGGTGACGTCGACCGGACCGGCCGCGCGGACCGCCTCGGCGAGCAGCGGCCCGAGTACGGCGGACATCCACCTGAGCCTCTCGAGCACCTCGACGCCGTAGGCGCCGTAGCGCAGCACCTTCCCGAGCCCCTCGTTCAGGGAGCAGTAGGTGCGGCGCCCCGAGGCCGGGTCCTCGAGGACGAACATCCACATCGACGGGGAGACCACGCCCGCCATCGGGCCGACCGTCGAGCGGTGGTGGCACGGCTCGATCGACGTGGCGGACCCGGACTCGAAGAGCGCCGCCGCGTCCTCCGGGTCCTCGACCAGGCCCTCGAGGGCGGCGGCACCCATGAGCGCCCCGCGCATCGGGCCCGAGGCGTCGGCCCAGTCCAGCGGCGGTCCTGCGTGCAGGAACTGGCCCCGCTCGAGCCCCAGGACCTCCGAGGCCGGCGCGACCGCGACGAGCATCGCCTGCACGTCCAGCATCGCCTTCACCGCACGCTCGTTGGCCGCCTGCCGCAGCGGGTCCGCGGCCACCGTGGCCAGGTCCGCGGCGGTGCCCTCCATCGGGGGCCGCCAGTCGACCCGGTGCACGGGGACGGCCTGGTCCTCCACCGCGTCGGCGAGGAGACCGGCACCGGCGGTGACGACTCCGCGCGGCGGCTCGGTCGGGCGGGCAGCGGGCGTGGGGCTCATCGGGCGCCTCCGGCGAGGTCGACCGCCCGGCGGGTGGCCTGGGCGTTGGACAGGAACACCTCGGCGCCGGCCTCCGCGAGCCCGGCCGCCTGACGGGACAGCTGCTGGGGGTCGTCCTCGGTGCCGACCACCGCGACCACCACGGGCAGCCCGCGCCCGGCGGCGCGGGCGGTGTCCTTGGCCTGGCGGATCGCAGGGGCCAGGGCGGCGGCGGGGTCGGGCTCCGCGCCGTGGCCGAGCACGACGTCCATGAGCACCACCCCCGTCGAGGGGTCCGCGGCGGCGCGGGCGAGATGCTCCAGCCGCAGCGTGGGGTCGATCATCGGGTGCGCCCGCCCGGCGGTCAGCTCGTCGTCGCCGAAGTCGACCATGGTGTGGCCGTCGGCGGTGAGGGTCGCGTCGAGCGCAAGGTCGGGTGAGAGCGGGATGTTGCTGCGCACCGGCCCCAGCGACGCGGCCGCGATCAGCATCGCCTCGTCGCACAGCGTGCCGCCGACGAACAACCCGCGCAGGTAGCCGCTTCCGGCGGCCTCGGCGCCGCCCCGTCCCCACGTCGGCCACGCGGGCCCGGGTAGCCCGAGCGCCTCGAGGGCCTTCTCCGCGGCCTCTGTCAGGTCGGGCTGGGCCGGGCCGAGCAGGGCGAACTCCACCGGGGTGTCGAGCGTCGTCGCCAGGGCCCGGAGGTCGGCGGCGACCTCGTCCGCCGCGGGCTTGGAGACGACCACGAGGAGGGCCACCGACGGGTCCTGGTCGAGCCGTCGCATCGCCTCGCGGGTGGAGAGCCCGCCGACCTCGCCGCTGAGGTCGCGGCCGCCCACGCCGAGGGCCGCGCCGACGCCCGCGCCGCCGGCGTCCAGCAGGCACATGAGCTGCTGGCAGCCGGTGCCCGAGGCGGCCACGATCCCGACCGGACCCGGGCGGACGCTGTTGGCGAAGCCGAGCCCGACGCCGCCGACGACCGCGGTCCCGCAGTCGGGTCCCATCACCAGCAGGCCGCGCTCGGCGGCGCGCTGCTTGAGCACGATCTCCTGCTCCAGGGGCACGTTGTCGCTGAAGACCATGACGTCTCGACCCAGGTCGAGGGCGTCCATGGCCTCGACGAACGCGTGCTCGCCGGGCACCGACACCAGGGCCAGGTCCGCGTCGGAGTCCGACATCGCGGAGCCCGTCGTACGGTGCGGCTCCCGCTCCGTCCGCTCCTCGCTCCGGGTCTTCCGGCTCAGCGCGGCGTCGACGGCGGCCAGCGCCGCGGCGAGGTCGCCGTCCGGCGCGACCCTCAGCGCCACGACCATGTCGTTCGGAGTCGTCGCGGGGAGGTCGAAGCCCATCGAGGCGAGCACGTCGAGGTTCAGCGGCGTGGCCATCGCCACCTGGACGTTCTCCACACCCGGCACGGCTGCGACGTCCTTGCTGACCTGCAGCAGCGTCACGGAGTCGGCGTATGCGCCGGTGCGCACCTCGACGTGGGTCGCGCCGGCCGTGGTCGGGGGACTGGTCATGTCGGGCTCCTTGACGCGAGGTGGCGGAGGGCGAGCAGGGTGCCGAGGACGAGGCCGGCGCCGGAGGTGTGCCCGACGCGGAGCAGGGCCGCGAGGGAGTCGTCGACCCCGCCGGCATCGACAGCGGTCAGGTCGACGAGCAGCCGGCGGAACTCCGGGACGACGTCGCCGCGCCGCGCGCAGTCGAGCAGGGTCGCGGACAGCAGCGTGGTCATCGCGTACGCGTGTCGTGCCACCGCGTCCACCACCGGTGCGCCGACCGGCAGGGAGGCCGCGACGAAGGTCGCGACCCAGCCGGCGAGGACGTCGTCGCCGAGCGGGGTCAGCCCGGTGCCCCGCCCGAGCAACGCGGTCACGCCCGCGGCGTCACCCACGGTCAGCGCCTCCAGCGCCTCCACGGGGAGCTCCGCGCAGACGTGGTCGACCCTGCGCCCGACGGCTGCGGTGAGATGCCGCTGCGCCTCGGGCGTCGCGGCCACGTCGAGCGGAGCAACACCCGCGTCCACCTGTCGTACGACCGCCACCTCGGTGTCGCCGAGCAGCAGCCGGCCGCCGCCGACCCGGGCCAGGGACGCGCGACGCAGCCGGGTGGGCAGCTCGCCGAGCGCGGTGCGGGCGGCGCACGGCACGGCGGTGGCGCTGGTGGACAGGACACCGAGGCACGAGCCGTCGACCTCGAGGTAGACCGCGTCCGCTCCGCGGTGCACGACCCGGGCCGGCCGTTCGGGACCGGCGAGCGCCGAGCGCACCCAGGCCGGCGCGGCGGCGGGGATGCGTGGTGGCGCGCTCATACGTCCTCTCGGTCCGGCGGCGGATGCTCTCCAGGACGCTAGTGCGATCGGGTAGCGTCTGCCGATGGTGAGTCTTGCCAAGGCTCGGCTCCCGGAGGTGCAAGTGTTGATAACGACCCCGTACGGAGTCCCGGTCCGCGAGCTGCTCGCGCTCGACACGATGCGCGGTGCGTCCGTGCTCGCCGGCGCGACCGGACTCGGCCGGGTCGTGCGAGGGGTCAACGTCATGGAGGTCCCCGACGTCGCCGACTGGGTGAAGCCCCACGAGTTCCTGGTCACCACCGGTTTCCCGCTGGTGTCGGACAGCGGCCGCGCGCACGTCGAGAGCCTCGCCGAGCTGGTCCGCGACCTGCACGCTCGCGGTCTGGCCGGGATGGGCATCAAGATCGGCCGGTACGTCGAAGCGGTCGGCGCCGAGGTCATCGCGGCGGCCGACGAGCTTGGCTTCCCCCTGATCGGCCTCCCGCCCTCGCTCGCCTTCGACGACCTGCTCCAGCAGACCTTCGCGCGCCTCAACGAGGTGGCCACCGGCGTGCTGCAGCGCATCGACGCCCTGCACCACGCACTGAGCCTGCTCGTGCTCGAGGGCGGAGACCTGCACCAGATCGCCGGCGAGGTGGCCCGTGTCCTCGACGTCGCGGTCCTCGTCACCTCCACGGACGGGCGGGAACGCGCGTCCGCGATCTCCGGCGAGCTCCGGGAACGGCTGGCGCAGGCCGAGCTCTTCGACCCCAGCGGCAGGTTCCGCGTGGAGCGTGCCAGCAGCCGTCCGGCGCCGGTCGGGGAGGGCGAGGTGCGGCTGCTGCCGATCGCCGCGGGAGGCGCCGACCTGGCCCGGCTGGTCTGCTTCAGCCCGGACCGGCCGATCGGTGCCGACGACGTCTTCGCGCTGGAACGGGCGGCCACGGTCGCGGCGCTGCTGCTCACCCGCCAGCAGGCGGTGACCGCGGTGGAGAACAAGTACCGCGGCGACTTCCTCCGCGACGTCTTCCTGGGACGTGCCGGCGACGACGCGTTCGTCGTGGAGCACGCCGCGATGTTCGGCTGGGACATCGACCGGCCGATGTTCGTCATCTCGGCCGAGCTCGACCCGCTGGCCGAGGGCGAGCAGTCCGTCTCAGGGCGCGTCCGGCGGATGTGGCAGGAGCGGTTCGCCTCCGCGTGGCGGCAGGTCTGCGAGGCTCAGCAGCCCGTCGTACCCACCGTCGACTTCACCGCCGAGGTGGTCGCGCTGGTCCCGGTCCCCAAGGGGTACGCCGACGCCGCCGACGCCGCGGCGACCACCCGCGGTGTCGTCGACCAGCTCGTCACGGCCGTCCGGGGTGACCGCGGCGGTGGCCGGAGGCCGTTCTCGGTCGGCGTGAGCCGGCTGGTCGAGAGCCTCGCGGAGCTGCCCGACGCCTACTCCCGGGCCCGCCGGGCAGCGGAGGTGGGACGGCGGATCCACGGCGGCGGCAGCACCACCTGGTTCGACGAGCTCGGCCTGCACCGGCTGATCGCGCTGGTGCCCGACCCGGCTGAGGTGCAGGGCTTCGCCGCCGACGTGCTCGGCCCGCTGGCCGAGCCGACGGAGGAGGCGGCCGACCTGCGCCGGACGCTGCAGATCCTGCTCGACCGCAACCTCAACGTCGCGGAGGCGGCGCGGCTGCAGTTCTTCCACTACAACACGATGCGCTACCGGGTCAGCAAGCTCGAGCGGCTCCTCGGGCCGTTCACCACCGACCCCCACCTGCGGCTGAACATCGCCGTCGCTCTCCAGGTGCTGCAGACCGGCTCCTGAGCCCGTCCGGCGGTGGGCGTGCCGTACACGCCCGAGATCACGATTTGCGGTAAAACGCCAAGTCAACGTCTGCCATGGGACCACACTCGCGTTCATCACAAGTAGCCGGTGATCCGGTGTGACCCAGGCAATAGCGTCACCCGGATCAGGGGGCTCGGCATCACGAATCCGCGAGGAGACCAACCTATGTCCATGTTCAAGTGGGAGCTGGTGTACGGCGGCAAGACGCCACCTCCCGGTGCCGCGGTCGCCCCGGACCAGCGGCTGTCGTGGGGCAAGACCGTGGGTCTTGGCGCCCAGCACGTCGTGGCGATGTTCGGTGCCACGTTCGTCTTCCCGATCGTCATGGGTCTGAACCCGAACCTGGCGATCATGATGAGCGGCGTCGCGACGATCTGCTTCCTGCTGATCGTCCAGGGCAAGGTGCCGAGCTACCTCGGCACGTCGGCCTCCTTCGTCGGTGGCGCCTCGGCCATCTACGCCCAGGAGGGCGGGCCCGCCGACGTCACCGGCGCGATCCTGGTGGCCGGCGCCGTCCTCGCGCTCGTCGGTCTGGCGATCCACTTCCTCGGCAGCGACGCCGTCAACGCGGTGCTCCCGCCGGTCGTCACCGGCGCCGTGGTCATGCTGATCGGCTTCAACCTCGCACCCGTGGCCACCAACGTCTACATGCCGGCCGACCCGTGGATCGCGCTGCTCACGATGACCGCGGTCATCTTGATGGCGGTCGGCTTCAAGGGCTTCATCGGCAGGATCGCGATCTTCCTCGGCCTCATCTTCGGCTACGTCGTCTCCTGGCTCGCGGACCTCGTGTTCGGCCAGACCTCGCTGCCGGTCCCGGGGAACCCCGAGCCGGGTCCGCACTTCCGCGTCGACTGGGGGCCGGTCGAGGCGGCCTCCTGGTTCGGCTTCCCGTCCCAGACCGCCGAGGGCCTCGTCGGCAACCAGGCCGTGGCGAACAACCTCGGTGCCGTCGGCTGGCACATGCCGAGCTTCTCCATCGGGTTCACCCTGCTGGTGCTCCCCGCGGTCATCGCGCTGGTCGCCGAGAACGTCGGTCACGTCAAGGCGGTCGCCGAGATGACCGAGCGTGACCTGGACCCGGTGATGGGTCGCGCCGTCGCCGCCGACGGTGTCGCCACGATGATCACCTCCTCGGTCGGTGGCTCGCCCACGACGACCTACGCCGAGAACATCGGCGTCATGGCGGCCACCAGGGTGTACTCCACCGCCGCGTACTTCGTCGCCGCTATCGCGGCCATCCTGTTCGGCCTGATCCCCAAGTTCGGGGCGCTCGTCGCGCAGACCCCGCCGGCTGTGCTCGGCGGCATCACGCTCGTCCTCTACGGCATGATCGGCCTCCTCGGCGCCAAGATCTGGAAGGAGAACCGGGTCGACTTCGGCAACCCGGTCAACCTCGTCCCGATCGCCGCCGGCCTGATCATGGGCATCGGACTGGGCACCGACGGCTTCTTCTCGATCACCGACGACTTCACCCTCGGCGGGATCGCGATGGGCACGCTGATCATCGTGATCGGCTGGCACCTCGCCAACGCCGTCGCCGGCGGTGGACACGGCAAGGGCGCGATCATCGTCGGTCCGTCCGGAGCCGACGTCGAGGACCACGCCGGTCCGCATCGCGACGTCGAGGACCACGCCGGTCCGCATCGCGACGGGGAGCACCCCGCCCGGTGAAGCCCGCCCCTTTCTCGTACATCCGGCCGGCCGGCCTCGGGGAGGCGCTCGCCGCCCTCGAGGCCGACCCGCACGCCAAGGTGCTGGCCGGGGGCCAGAGCCTGATCCCGTTGCTGTCGATGCGGCTCGCGGCGCCGACCGCGCTCGTCGACATCAACGGCCTCGGCGAGCTGGCCTACGTCCGGACGGACGAGAACGGGGTCTACGTCGGTGCGCTGGCCCGGCACGCCGAGGTCGAGCGCGACCCCGACGCCCGCCGGGTCCAGCCGCTGCTGTCCCAGGCGCTGCGGATGGTCGCCCACCCGACCATCCGCAACCGGGGGACGACCGTCGGCTCGCTCGTGCACGCCGACGCCTCCGCCGAGATGCCGGTGGTGCTGCGCCTCCTCGGCGGCTCGGTCACCGCAGCGTCGAGCAGCGGCACCCGCACCATCGAGGCGGCCGACCTGTACGTCGGCCCGCTCGAGACGACGCTCCGCCACGACGAGATCGCGACGCAGGCGTGGTTCCCCGCCCTGCCCGAGCACGCGGGTGTCGCCTTCGACGAGATCGCCCGGCGCCATGGCGACTACGCCCTCTGCGGGGTGGCCTCGCTCGTGCAGACCGACCCGTCCGGCGTACCCACCTCCGTCCGGGCCGGTTACCTCTCGGTCAGCGAGCTTCCCACGGTGGTCGACCTGACCTCGGTCTTCGGCGGGGAGGACCCCACCGACGCCGAGCTCGACGCCGCGGCGGACCTCGCCGCAGAACAGCTCGACCCCGAGACGGACATCCACGCCACCGCCGACTACCGGCGCCACCTGGCTCGCGTGCTGACCCGCAGGGTCGTGCGCCGCGCCTTCGAGGACCGCACGTCCCGACGCACCGGAGGACCCGCATGACCGAGACCACGACCGAGCAGCTGCACGACCTCCGGCTCCGGGTGAACGGAGCGGTCTACGACATCCGCGTGCCCGGCCGCCGCCTGCTCAGCGACGCGTTGCGCCACGACCTCGGCCTCACCGGCACCCATGTCGGCTGCGAGCACGGCGTCTGCGGCGCCTGCACCGTGCTGCTCGACGGCGACCCGGTCCGCGCCTGTCTGATGTTCGCCGTGTCCGCGCAGGACCAGGAGATCACCACGGTGGAGGGGCTGGCCCGCCCCGACGGGAGCCTCGGCCCTGTGCAGCAGGCCTTCCGCGAGTGCCACGGCCTGCAGTGCGGGTTCTGCACACCCGGCTTCCTGACCACGATCACCGCCGGACTGCGCGACAACCCGTCGCCCACCGAGGACGAGGCCCGCGACATGATTGCGGGCAACCTGTGCCGCTGCACCGGCTACCAGAACATCGTCGCAGCGGTCTGCCGCGCAGCCGAGATCGGCCAGCAGAGCGAGGAGGACTCCCCGTGACCACCAAGCTCTTCGGTGAGAAGGTCAAGCGGGTCGAGGACGACCGCCTGCTCCGCGGGCACGGTCAGTACGTCGACGACCTGATGAGGGGGGCGCTGCACGCGGCCATCGTCCGAAGCCCCCACGCCCACGCGCGCATCGTCGACATCGACGTGGAGGCGGTGCTCGACCTCGAGGGCGTCCTCGCCGTCTACACCTACGACGACCTCGAGGGGCCGATGGCCGAGCCGCTGCCGCTGCTCATCCCGCACCCCGCACTCACCCACGGGCGGACCCAGTACGCCCTCGCCAAGGACGAGGTGAACTACGTCGGCGAGGCGATCGCGATGGTCGTCGCGGTCGACCGTTACGTCGCCGAGGACGCCGTCGACCGGATCCGCGTCGAGTACGCGATGCTCGAGCCGGTCGTCGGGATCGACGTGGCCCGCCGGGCCGACCGGCTCGTGCACGAGGACGTGCCCGGCAACGTCGCCGCCCGCCTGGAGCAGTCCGTCGGCGACGCGCAGGCCGCCATCGCCGAGGCGCCGCACCGGCTCAGCCTCGACCTCCACATCGAGCGCAGCGCGTCGATGCCGATGGAGGGCCGCGGCACCGTCGCGCGGTGGGACACCGACTCGCACCGGCTCCAGGTGTGGACCTCCACGCAGACCTCCACCGGTGTCCGCGCCGCGGTGGCCACCAAGCTCGGCCTCGACCTGGGCCAGGTCGACGTGATCACTCCCGACGTCGGCGGCGGCTTCGGCGTCAAGATCATGCACCCGTGGCCGGAGGAGCTCCTCGTGCCCCTGGCGGCACGTGCCCTCGGCCGGCCGGTGAAGTTCACCGAAGACCGCCGCGAGCACTTCATCTCGTCG
>DASTPU010000192.1:0-12101 GCA_035762105.1 Nocardioidaceae bacterium
AAGAACGCCACCGACAGCGCACTGATCATCGACGCGATGGACCTGCTCTACACCGGGAACGTGGACGGCTTCTGCCTCGTCTCCTCCGACAGCGACTTCACCAAGCTCGCCTCCCGCCTCCGGGAGTCGGGCAAGACCGTCTACGGGTTCGGCGAGCCGAGGACGCCGCACTCGCTCGTGGCCGCGTGCGACAAGTTCGTCTACCTCGACGTGCTGCGCCGCCCCGACAAGCCGAAGGCACCGAGCGAGGAGGACCAGGCTCCCACGGCCCCGGCTCGCAAGAGCACGGGCGAGCTCCGCCAGGACGCCAAGCTGGTCAAGCTGCTCCGGGAGGGGCTCGACGCGGCCTCGGACGACGACGGCTGGGCCAACCTCGGAGGCGTCGGCTCGTACGTCGCCAAGCAGGCGCCCGACTTCGACTCCCGCAACTGGGGCTACGCCAAGCTGGTCGACCTGGTCACCGCGATCGACCTCTTCGAGGTCAACCGGCTCGCCGGACAGGGTGTGCAGGTGCGTGAGAAGCCCAAGGGCCGGCCTGCCAGGAAGACAACCGCCAAGAAGGCAGCCGCCAAGAAGGCCTGACCTCAGGCCGCCCGGCGAAGACCCCGGGTCACTCCACGCAGAGGCAGAACGGGTGCCCGGCCGGGTCGAGGAAGACCCGGAACGTCGTCCCGGGCTGGTGCTCGTGCTTGGTCGCGCCGAGCCCGAGAACCGCCGCCTCGGCGGTATCGAGATCGTCGACGATCACGTCGAGATGCATCTGCTGAGGCACCTCCTGGCCCGGCCATGCCGGCGGGGTGTAGTCCTGCACCTGCTGAAAGGAGATGCACTGACCGTAGTCCGCGCGGACGTCGGCCCAGTCGGGAGAGACGTCGACCTTCCAGTCCAACATCGCGCCGTAGAACGTCGCGAGAACGCCGGGGTCGGGGCAGTCGATGACGATGCTTGGGAATCGTGCGATAGCCATGCCGGGCACGGTACGCGCCATTGCGGACGATCTACGTCCGGATGTCACCCTCGCCCGGACGGCGTGCGTCTCAGCCGCGGAGGTGGTCGACGTCCCGGAACCCGGTCTTCTTCGCGCGCGCGCCGCGGTTCCACAGCCAGGTGAGCAGCCAGAGGCCGACACCGATCGCGAGGAGACCGCCGGCGATCTCGTACTGCACCGTGTCCCGGTCCGTCCACGGGCCGACCAGGAAGGCACAGGTGATCGCACCGAGCACCGGGACCACGGTCGGCGCGTGGAAGTGCTCGTGCTCGACGTGATGACGGCGTTTGAGCACCAGCGCCGCGATGTTGACCAGCGTGAACACGCCCAGCAGCAGCAGGGCGGTCGTGCCACCGAGCGCCTCGACGGTGTCCTCCCCCATCGCCTTGGTGACCCCGATGATCAGGCCGAAGGCGACGAGGGTCACGAAGATGATCGCCGCCCAGGGGGTACGACGGCCGGGGAGCACCCACGACAGCGACCGCGGGAGCACATCCTGCTTGGCCATGCCGTAGATCAGCCGGCTGGCCATCAACATGTTGATCAGCGCGGTGTTGGCCACGGCGAACATCGAGATCAGCGGATAGAGCGTGTCCATCGGCAGCCCGGGGGCACCGGCACGCACCACCTCGAGCAGCGGGGTCTCGCTGTCGGCGAGCACACCGACCGGCACCACCGCGACCGCGGCGATGGAGACGAGCACGTAGATGAACGCGGTGATCCCGAGACCGGTGAGCATCACCCGCGGGAAGTTGCGTGAGGGCTCGTGCGTCTCCTCGGCCATGTTCACCGCGTCCTCGAAGCCGACCATCGCGAAGAACGCCAGCGAGGTGGCCGCCGTGATCGCCACGAACGTGCTCCGCTCCTCCGACGTCTCGAACACCATGACCCGGCTGAAGTCCACGTTGCCCTGGGTCATCGCCCAGAAGCCGATCAGGATCACGATGAGCAGACCGGTGAGCTCCACGACGGTGAGCACGACATTGACCTTGACGCTCTCGCTCACGCCGCGGAGGTTGACCAGCGCGATCACCGCCATGAACGCCAGCGCGATCACCATGACCGTCGTACTCCCGGCCTGGATGTCGAAGACCACCGCGAGGTTCTCGGCGAAGAACTTCGACGCGGTCGAGGCGCTGGTGATGCCCGAGCTCATCACCGCGAAGGCCACCAGGAACGTCACGAAGTGGAGGCCGAAGGCCTTGTGCGTGTAGAGCGCGGCGCCGGCGGCCTGGGGGTACTTCGTGACGAGCTCGAGGTAGGAGAACGCGGTGAGCGTCGCGACCGCGAACGCGACGAGGAACGGCGCCCACGCCGCACCCCCGACCTCGGCGGCGACCGAGCCGGTGAGGGCGTACACACCGGTGCCGAGGATGTCGCCGACGATGAAGAGCAGCAGCAGCTTCGGGCCGAGCGCCCGCTTCAGCTCGGGCTGCTCCGGGCGGGTCTCCGTGCCGACCTGTGAGCTCATGACGCTCCCCCTGTCCCAGGCGTTGTTGCCACCCCGGATGTTTCCCACTCGACGCCGGTCCACACCGCCGGGCGGCAACGTGACCTCCGAACCCCCCGGTCGTTGTAGAGGCATCTGTCGGCTCTGCCCCCTTGGAAGGCTCAGCATGTCCCTCGGTCTCCCCCGCGCCTCGCGCCACCAGCGCATCGGCGCCCTCGCTGCCGGCCTCGGCCTCCTCGCCGCCGCCACCCTCGCCGCCCCGGCGAACGCCGCCACGAACGACCCGCTGCGCACCCAGCAGTGGGGCCTGGACCAGATCCACGCCGAGGAGGCCTGGACCGCCTCGACCGGCGCGGGCACCGTCGTCGCCGTCGTGGACTCCGGTGTCGACCTGACCCACCCCGACCTGAAGGCGAACCTCGTCCCTGGCGCAACCTTCATCGAGTGCGACCCGTCGTGCGGCGACGGCGACTGGAGGGGCCCGGACGGCGTCGGCAACGACCTCGACGAGCACGGCACGCACGTGAGCGGCATCATCGCCGCCGTCACCGACAACGGCATCGGTGTCGCGGGCACCGCCCCGGACGCCAAGATCATGCCGATCAAGGCGCTCGAGGAGGGCAGCGGCTCGTTCGAGGACATCGCCAACGGGATCCGGTACGCCGTCGACCACGGCGCCGACGTGGTGAACCTCAGCCTCGGCGCGCTCCCCGGTCTCCAGGCGCTGACCATCACCGGCGTCGAGGCCACGGTGACCGAGGCGATCGCCTACGCCACCGACAACGGCGTGCTCGTCGTCGCGGCCGCCGGCAACGAGAGCTTCCCGGTCTGCGACACGCCCTCCTTCGAGCCGGGCGCCCTGTGCGTCACCTCCACCGACCGCCAGGAGCTGCCCAGCTGGTTCAGCAACGGCGCGGTGAAGCCGGACCTGATGGCGGTGGCCGCCCCGGGCGGCGCCGGCCTGGTGTTCTGCGAGGACGACATCGTCTCGACGGTCCCGCTCGGCACCGGCAACCCGACCTGCGGCGAGACCGACTACGACTACTACGCCGGTACGTCGATGGCGACGCCGCACGTCGCCGGGGTCGGTGCCCTGCTCGCCGCCCAAGGCAGGACGCTCGACAACATCAAGGCAGCGCTGACCGACACGGCCCGCACCCCGGGTGTCGGCACCGGCGTGTGGACGACGTCGTACGGCCACGGCATCGTCGACGCGGCGGCTGCCGTCGCCTACGAGGGTGCGGCCGTCGCCGCGCCCACCACGAAGGGCAACAAGGGCGGCAAGAAGGGCCCCAAGGCCTGACGCCGAGCCGACCGCGCACCAGTCTCACGGAGCGCCCGTACCCACTGTTCACTCACTGGGCGCCCGTGACGAGAGGGACCGTCCAGCCCAAGGCGGTCCCTTCTCGTTGCTCACTCGGCGAGGAAGGCCTCGACCTCGCTCAGGAACACCGGCCACGCCGGCTCGTCCGCGAGCAGGATGTGGTTGCAGCTCTCCAGCGCGACGAACCGGCTGTCGGGGATCAACGACGCCATCAGCCGGCCCTGCTCGAACGGCGGCCGGTGGTCGTCCCTGGCGTGGAGGACGAGCGTGGGTGCCCGCACCCGGCGGGCCTCCTCCGCGATGTCGATGCCCGCGTTGACCTCCAGCAGCCGGGCCGCGTTCTCGGGGGAGGTCGTCGCGCGCTGGAGCTCGTTGAACGCGTCCCACAGTCCACGGGTCCCCTCCGGCATGAACTGCGAGGTGAACACCTGACGGAACGCCGGCTCGTCGCGACCCCACCCCACTCGCACCAGCTCGACCTGCAGCGCGTGGTCACGACGCGTCTCCTCCGCATCCGGGCGGCGCGCCAGCCTGCCCTGGACGAACGTGCCGTACAGCACGAGCCTCGTCACCCGTTCCGGATGCCTCGCGGCGTAGGCCACCGCGACCGGCCCGCCCTGGGAGATGCCGAGCAGCGGGAACGTGTCGAGTCCGGCGCTGTCGACCACCGCCTCGAGGTCCTGGACCCAGTCCTCGAACGTGGGCGGCTTGATGTCCCAGTCCGAGAGCCCGCAGCCCCGTTCGTCGTACCGGACCAGCCGGTGCCGGCGCGAGAGCGCGAGGAGCCAGTGCCGCCAGACGGGGCTGTTCCAGTCGTGGTCGACATGGGTGAGCCAGTTGGCCGCCTTGACCAGCGGCGGTCCGCTGCCGGAGCACGCGTAGGCGAGGGTGACGCCGTCCCCGGTCCGGCAGAAGCGGATCTGCTGCTCGAGCCGTCCTTCGTCGCCGGGCGTGATGCTGCCCACCTCGCGCAGCGAGCGCACCAGCTCCTCGCGTAGCGCGGTCGCCTCCGGTCCCGGACCCGTGCCCAGCTCACGCCGGAGCGCCCGGTCCATGGCCTCGTACTCCCGCAGCGCGCCGCGACGGTCCCCCGCCGCAGCCAGCTCACGCACCGCCCCGAGCCAGGCCTCCTCATCGGTCGGGTCCAGCTCGACGAGCCGCTGCCACCGACCGGCCTGGCGGAGCAGGCGGCGCTGGAGACCGGCCAGCCGGTCACGGGGTTCGCTCGCCCACTCGGTGTAGAGATCGGCCTGTAGCGGCTCCCCGGGGAACCGGTCGAGCACCTCGGCCGCGGCGTCGGTCGACCCGTCGTCCAGGACCCGGGCTGCGGCGCTCTCGAACTCGTCGGCGTCCACGGTCACCGACGCGTTGGGGAGCAGCGACACCATCTCCCCTCGCAGCACGACCGCGTCGGAGCCGCCGATCGCCTTCCGCGCGTAGTGCGCCGCCTTGTGCAGCCGCGGCGTCGCGTCGGCGACCCCGACGTCCGGCCACAGCGCGTCCATGACCTGCTCGCGGTGCAGCCGGTGGCCGTGCTTCGTGGCGAGCAGCTTCACCAGGCCGGCCGCGTCACGACGGCTCCACGCCTCGTCGGGCACAGGGCGCCCGTCGACGAGCACGCGGAAGGGACCGAGCAGGTGGATCTCCACGGCCACGACGTCCCTCCCGGGCCAGTATGGCCACGCAGGGTCCGCCTGCGCGGTGATCCCCGGCGCCTCGGCGACCCGTCTGGACCGCCGAAACAGCCGGGTCAGGGACGCCGGTGCAGCACCACAGGCAGTACGACGGACGCCCCGGCGCGCCTCAGCAGGGCAGCGGCGATCGTCACCGGCCACAGGGACGACGTCGCGTCGACCACGAGCAGCACCGACCGCCCCTGCACGGCGGACGGGTCCGCCACCGCGAGCCGGTCGCGCCACATCGCGGCCTCCTCGGCCGACCCCATCTCCCGCACCGCGTCAGGTCCGGGCCCCGGGGCCACCGAGAGCGCGGCGCGGTCGAGCCGGCCGACCGACGCCAGGTGGTCGGCCACGTCACCGGTCAGGACCGGGAACCCCGCCGCCGGCAGGTCCACGACGACCTCGGGACGTGCCGGCCAGTCCGACCGCCACTGCGACAGCAGCCGCACCGCGGCCTCCTTGACCTCCTCGGGAGCGGCGGCGTCCCGGGCGAACATCGTCGCCACCGCCTCCCGCCACTCGGGCGCGTCGGCGAACACCAGTGCCCGCCCGGGCGCGTGCATCTCCTCCGCCGCGATCCGCCCCCGGGCCCCGAAGGCGCCGCCCGGCCACATCTTCCGCGGCTCCACGACGTGCACCTGCCCCCGCAGCAGCCGGGTCACCGCGGCCACCGTCTCCGGCGACGGCGCGCCCGCCAGCGCCTCGGGCAGCTCCCCCCGGCACACCGAGCACCGGCCGCAGGGCTCGGCGGTGGGGTCGTCGAGCGACTCCTGGAGCAGCTGCATCAGGCACCGCTCGCCGCGGGTGTAGGCCCGCATGATGTCGGCCTCGCGGCGCCGCACCGCGACGATCCCGTCGTAGTGCTCCGCGTCGTAGGTCCACGGCACGCCGGTGGCGGTCCAGCCGCCCTCGACGCGCTCCACCACCCCGTCGACGGCGAGCTGCTTGAGCATCAGCTCGACCCGCCCTCGCCGTACCCCGGACTGCGCCTCCACCGCCGCAACGCTCACCGGCTCCCCCTGCGGCACCACGGCGAGCACCCGGGACACCTGCTCGGGCTGCGGGATCGTGGCCGTCGCGAAGTAGTCCCACACACCCGCGTCGGCCTCGGACGGCAGCAGCACCGCGTGGGCGTGCTCGATCGCCCGGCCGGCACGGCCGACCTGCTGGTAGTACGACACCGGCGACGGGGGCGCACCGACGTGCACCACGAAGCCGAGGTCGGGCTTGTCGTAGCCCATGCCGAGCGCCGACGTCGCGACCAGCGCCTTGAGCCGGTTGTCGCGCAACGCGTCCTCGAGCCCATGCCGCGCCGAGGCCTCGAGCTGGCCGGTGTAGGCGGCGACCGGCACCGCGTCGCCGTGCACCTCGCGGACCGCGGCGGCCAGCCTCTCCGCGTCGGAGACGGTCAGCGTGTAGACGATCCCCGAGCCGGGGAGGTGCGGCAGGTGGTCGACCACCCAGGCGTACCTCTCCAGCGGCGAGAGCCGGTCGACCACGGAGAGCTCGAGGCTGGCCCGCGCCAGCGCGCCGCGCAGCACCAGGGTCGACTCCCCCAGCTGCGCCGCGACGTCGTCGGTGACCCGCGCGTTCGCGGTCGCGGTGGTCGCGAGCACGGGCGTGTCCGGGTTGAGCCGCTGCAGCACGTCGGACACCCGTCGGTAGTCCGGCCGGAAGTCGTGGCCCCAGTCGGAGACCGCGTGCGCCTCGTCGATCACCAGCAGGCCGAGATGCCCCGCGAGCCCGTCGAGCACCCGGCGCCCGAAGCCCGGGTTGGCCAGCCGCTCCGGCGACACCAGGAGTACGTCGATGTGGCCGGCGCGCAGGGCCTCCTCCACCCCGGACCACTCGTCGATGTTGGACGAGTTGAGGGTCGCCGCCCGCAGCCCGGCCTTCCCCGCGGCGGCGACCTGGTCGCGCATCAGGGACAGCAGCGGCGAGACGACGAGGGTGGGCCCGTGTCCCTCGCTGCGGCGGATGGCGGTGGCGGCCCAGTACACCGCGGACTTGCCCCAGCCGGTGGCCTGCACGACGAGCACCCGGGCGGCGGCCTCGCTCAGCGCCGCGACCGCGGTGGCCTGGTCCTCGCGCAGGCGCGCGTCGGGGCCGGCCATCGCGGCGATCACCCGGCCGGCGACCTCGGCGCGTGCCTGGGACAGTGCCGGTGCGTCCGTCGTACTCGATGAAGACATGCCCGCCACCTTAGGCGGGTGCTCCGACAGGCCCACCCCCGGCGACCGCCCCATCCACAGGATCGGGAGGGCCTCAACGGTGCCGACGCCGCCGCACCGCGACCGCGGCAGCACCGGCCGCACCCGCAGCACCGGTCACCAGGGCGGCGCGGTCCACCCACACCCGGGGGTTCGGGGCGTGCGGCCGCTTCTGCAGCGAGACCGGCTGCAGCGCGAAGTGCAGGGCGGCGACCGTGCCGTCGGCCCTTCGGCTGAACACCACCTTCGTGGCGCCCGCGCCGATCCCCGAGAGGTCGATGAAGAAGACATCGCCGTCGTCGCCGTCGGGGTGCAGACGCACGCCTCGGCGGACGGCGGGCACCGGGACCAGGCCGCGCAGCATCAGGTGCCCGCGGCGCACGACGACCTCGGCGCCGGGCCCGAGCATGCGCGGCTGGGGATCGGCGAGCACACCGGGCCCGAGCGAGTACCAGCCGCACAGCCCGTCCCAGGTCCAGGGACGCTCGGGGGCGTCGCCGGCCACCTGGGAGTCATCGACGTCGAGGAGCAGCCGGAGCAGGGCGTCCACGGTCGGCGTGGTCATCGCGACGGGGTTGAACGCCCCGGTGTTGGCCAGCGCGACGGCACCGACGCCGTCGTCCGGGGCGAGGACCATCGACGCGTGGAAGCCGGTCCAGATGCCGTCGTGCGCGACCACGCGGTGCCCGCCGACGTCCTCCCGGAAGAAGCCCAGTCCCATGCCGGGCACCCTCGGGTCGGACCGGTGGTGCGCCTCGAACATCGTGGCGAGCGTCTCCGGCTTCAGCACGGTGCCGTGCCGGTTCGTGCCGCCGCCCAGGAGCGCCTCGACGTAGCGCGCCATGTCGCCCGCCGTGGAGTACACCGCGCCACCGCCGGCGGTGACGACCTCGTAGTCGGTGACCGGGACGAGCCCGCGCCGGCGTACGACGTACCCGGTGGCGAGACCTGGCCGCACGCGCGCGGACCGGTGGAGGTCGGTGTGCTCCATGCGGAGCGGCTCGAACACCCGCTCGCGCAGGTAGCGGTCGTAGGGGGTCCCGCTGACGTCCTCGACGACCTGACCCAACGCCGTGAAACCGTGGTTGGAGTAGGCCCACCGGCTGCCGGGGTCGAAGTCCACGCGCAGCCCGCGCCCGTAGTACTCCGCCGGCGACGGGACCGGGCGGCCCGCCGGCACGCCCCAGGCAAGGGTCGGCCGGAGCAGGTCGGCGGCCGTCCGCACGGCACGCACGCCGGCGGTGTGCGTGAGCAGGTGCCGCAGCGTCGGCTTCCGGAAGCCAGGCTTCGCCCGGACGAGCGGGAAGGCCCGGAGGTACTCCTCGGCCGGCGCGTCGAGGTCGACCAGCCCCCGCTCCCACAGCTGCATCACCGCGATCGCGGTCATCGTCTTCGTGACCGAGTCGATCGGAAAGACGGTGTCCTCGGTGACGGGCGTGCCGGACGTCGCGTCGGCGACGCCGTGCCGGTGGAACCACGCCGGCGACCCGTCGCGCACCACCGCCACCGCCATGCCGGCCGTCGGCCAGCGGTTGAGGACCTGGTTCACGGTCCTGGCCATGTCGTCGGCGCTGACAGCAGCCATCGCGCACGCTCCACCCGTTGCCGCAGGCCGGCCACGACCCGGAACGCCGCGGTCGGCCCTCAGCTCCGATCCTCCGCCGTCCCGAACCGGTCGGTGAAGGGGCGAACGCCCCTCGTCGACACAGGCGCCGTCAGGCGGACTCGATGATCGACAGCTTCTCCAGCAGGAACAGGAACGCCTCCGCGAACTCGTGGTCGCCGGCCTCCCGCCGCACCCGCGGCCAGTCCACCTGCTCCCGCAACGCGCGCGCCACCGGCAGCAGCCGCCCGAAGTCGCAGGAGTGCTCGTCCATCGCCTTCAGCTTCTGCACCATCAGCTCGGTGCCGGAGAGCACCGGCATCTGCACCGAGAGCACCTCGATCTCGTCGGCGTCCTCGACCACCTCACGGGTGGCCGGCGTACCGGAGTCGCGGTAGATGATGTCGACCATCGCCCCGTCGGTGAACACCTTGAAGAGCCAGTCCTCGGGCGGCTGGACGACCTGGAACCCCTCCTCGGCGAGGTACTCCGCCGCCTTCGCGTTGTCCTCGTCGGCGACCATGAAGTCGACGTCGTGGTCGGGCTCGGGGCCCCCGCGGGCCCACACGGCGTACCCGCCGATGAGCGCGAACGGGATCCCGCTCTGCTTCAGCGCGACCGCGACCCGCTTCAGGGCCTCGCGCATGTTCTCCTGTTCCTCGAGGGGCATGGAGGACCACTACCCCGTACGACGGACGACTAAGCGGCGGTCCGACGGGGAACGAGGAACCCATGCGTGTCGCGACCTTCAACATCCTGCACGGCCGCTCCCCGTCCGACGACCGCGTCGACGTGGAGCGGTTCGCCGCCGCGGTGAAGACCCTCGACGCCGACGTGCTGGCGCTGCAGGAGGTCGACCGCAACCAGAAGCGCTCCGCGAACGCCGACCTCACCGCGGTCGCGGCCGACGCGATGGGCGCCGACGAGCACCGGTTCGTCGCCGCGCTCTCGGGCTCCCCCGGCGCCACGTGGATGGCCGCGACCGGTGACGAGCAGCCGGACTCGGCGGCCTACGGGATCGCGCTGCTGAGCAGGTACCCGGTCACCTCCTGGGAGGTGGTCCGGCTCGGCAGCACCCCGACCCCGGTGCCGATGTGGTTCAAGGGCAGCCGCCGTCCCGAGCTCGTCCGCGACGAGCCGCGGGTGGCCGTCGCCGCACGCATCAGGTCACCGCACGGCGAGATCACCGTGGTCAACACCCACCTGTCGTTCGTGACCTGGTGGGGCCGCCACCAGCTCAGGACCGTGACGCGCTCGCTCGAGGGCACCGACCGGGTCGTCCTGGTCGGCGACCTCAACATGGACCTGGCGAGAGCCCGCACGATCACCCGGATGCGCGCTCTGGTCGAGCAGCCGACCTTCCCCGCCGAGCAGCCCCGCGAGCAGCTCGACCACGTCCTCGCCCGCGGCGACGTCGGCCAGGTGACGGGCGTCGCCGCGCACGACCTGCCGCTCTCGGACCACCGGGCCCTGTCGGTCGACCTGGCCTGAGCACGCGCCCGATCCGGGCCCTTCGGCCCGCTCGGGGCGGCCGAGAGCCCCTGGGAAAGGTGGCCCCAACCGGCGATTGCCCGGCCGGGCATCTGCGCGCACTGTGGTCTCACACGCAAGGGGGGATCACTCATGGACGTCTCACGCAGGGGCCTGCTTCGCTCCGCGGCATTCGGCGGCGCCGCTCTCGCCGTTCCGCTGCACTGGGCCGACCTGGCTGCCAGGGCCGCGGCCACGCCGGTCGTTCCGAGGTTCACCGACCCGCTCACCGTGCCGCACGTCGTCGTCGACGACGGCCGCCCGGTGCACCTGTCGATCCGGAACGCGACACACAGGTTCCACAGCTCCCTGGGAGAGGCGGCGACCCTGGCCTACCAGGCCACCACCGCCGACGGCTCCCGGGTCGGCCCGGCGTCGACCTATCTCGGTCCGACGATCGTCGTACGTCGCGGCAGGTCCACCGAGCTCACCGCCGAGAACCGGATCACGCACCATCCGCTCGCCGGGTCCCTCGACCCCACGATCCACGGGACCCTCGCCACCGACGCCGAGCAGGCCCGCACCGCCCTGCATCTGCACGGCGGCAACACCGCACCGAAGTCCGACGGCGGGCCCCTGGAGACCTTCCCGCTGGACTCGTCCGGCGCCGCGGGGTTCGCCAACCCCTACACCTACTCCTACCGGAACAGCCAGGAGGCCGCGGGGCTCTGGTACCACGACCACGCGCTCGGGATCACGAGGCTCAACGTGTACGCCGGACTCGCCGCCGGCTATCTCATCCGGGACGACGACGACGACGGGTCGGGGACCAGGCTCCCCGCCGGCGACTACGAGATCCCGCTGATCATCCAGGACAAGACCTTCAACCGGGACGGCAGCCAGTTCTACGACCCGAGCCCGTGGGTCCCGGAGTTCTTCGGTGACACCCCCGTGGTCAACGGCACCGCCTACCCCTTCCACGACGTCCGCCGCGGGCAGTACCGCTTCCGGGTCTACAACGGCTCCAACGCGCGGTTCTACCGGCTGAGCCTCAGGGAGAAGCGGACCGGGGGCGTCCTGGAGTTCCTGCAGATCGGCAGTGACGGAGGGCTTCTGAACAACCCGGTCAAGCTGCTGAGGCTGCTGCTCGCCCCCGGCGAACGCGCCGATCTCATCGTCGACTTCCGTGGGCTGCCCACCGGGGCTGTGGTCGAGATGCAGAACAACGCGGCCACACCGTTCCCGGGCAGCGCCGAGTCGTCGAGGAACGGCGGCAACCAGATCGGCAAGATCATGCAGTTCCGGGTCGACAACACCAGGGGCTGGGACGGGGACGTCACCACCGGCACGAAGCTCCGCGCCCAGAAGGTCTTCCGT
>DASTPU010000193.1:0-2324 GCA_035762105.1 Nocardioidaceae bacterium
GGTCGAGAGGCTCACCCGGTCGTTGCCGTAGCCCTTGGTGAACCCGCTGCGTTCGATCAGCCAGGCGGCGCTGGTCTTCACGCGCCCGTCGGGCTGCTCCCATCGCGGCGCGTCGTCGGGAAGCAGGGCGGCCTGCTCGGGCGCGAGCAGCGGGTTCGTGAAGAACGACCCGGCGCTCCAGGTGTCGTGGTCCTCGTCGTCGAGCACCATGCCCTTGCCCCGGCGCAGGCCCAGCACGGCGTCGCGCACCTTGCCCGCCGGGACCCGTTCGCCGGGCTCCACCCCGAGCGTCCGGGCCAGCTCGGCGTACCTGACCGGCGCGCCGAGGTCGCCGAGCCGCAGCTGGAAGGTCACGGTGAGGACGAGGTACCGGCCGGGGTCTCGCTTGAAGCGGCTCGTGCGGTAGCCGAACCCGCAGTCGGCGGCGGCGATGGTGCGTACGACGCGCTCCTGCCTGTCCCAGCAGCGGACGGAGGCGATCGTCTCCGCGACCTCCTGGCCGTAGGCGCCGACGTTCTGGATCGGGGTGGCACCGACGCTGCCGGGAATGCCGGAGAGCGCCTCGACGCCCACCCACCCCTCGTCGACGGCGCGCTCGACGAGGGCGTCCCAGCTCTCGCCGGCCGCCACCGTCACGGTCGCCCCGCTGCAGTCGTCCTGCTCCACGCTGACGCCCCTGGTGGCGATCCCGAGGACCGTGCCCGGGAAGCCCTCGTCGGCGACGACCAGGTTGCTGCCACCCGCGACGAGAAGCAGCGGCTCGCCGGTCTCGTCGGCGGCTCGGACCGTCTCGACGAGCGCGTCCTCGGTGGTGGCCTCGACGAACCGGGCGGCGGGCCCTCCCAGGCGCAGCGTGGTGCACTGCGCGAGAAGCTCAGCCACGCACCAGCACCGCCTTGGGCATGCCCAGCACCTTCTCGCCGCCGCACGTGACCTCGAGCGCGATGTGCACGCCGTCCTCGGTGAGGTTCTTGACGGTCCCGGCGACCTGCACCTCGACGCCCTCGTCGTCATCGGGTACGACGACCGGCTTGGTGAACTTGCAGCCGAGCTCCTGGACCCGGCCGGGCGCACCCGCCCAGGTGTCGAGGGCGCGGGCCGCGAGCGCCATGGTGTACATGCCGTGGGCGATCACGCCGGGCAGGCCGACCGAGCCGGCGACCCGGTCGGACCAGTGGATCGGGTTGAAGTCGCCGCTCGCGCCGGCGTACCTGACGAGGTCGGCCCGCGTCACGCGGTAGGTCTGGGTGGGGAGGACGTCCCCGGCGGCGAGGTCGGTCATGCGGGCTCCTCCGCTCGGTGGACGAGGGTGGCGAAGGCCGTGCACACGGGCTCGCCGTGCTCGTCGGTGATCTCGCTGCGCGTGGCGATGATGTCCGCGCCTCCGATCTGGCGCAGCGAGTCGACGGTCAGGGTCGCGGAGAGCCGGTCCCCCACGACGACCGGCCGGGTGTAGGTGAAGCGCTGGTCGCCGTGCACGACGCGGTGCAGCGAGATGCCGACCTCCGGGTCCTCCATCAGCGCGGTCATCGCGGAGAAGGCCACGACGATCGGGAACGTCGCCGGCGCGGTCCGCCCGTCGAACTCCGAACCGGTGGCCCGGGCGAACTCGAGCACCTTCTCGCGGGTGGCGGTGTAGGGCTCCGTGGGCGGGAAGGTCCGTCCCACCAGGGCGGTGTCGACTGCCATGCGCGAGACGCTAGCAGCCGCTCAGGAGAGCAGGTCGCGCAAGCCCGTGACGTAGGAGGCGGGCGTCACGTCGCCGAGGATCACGGCCTCGAGGACGAAGCCCGGGAGCAGCGCGAAGAGCACTTGCGCGACGGCTGCGGGGTCGGCGGAGGCCGGCATGGTCCCGTCCCGCTGCGCGCGGCGGACCACCTTCTCGAGCACCGAGCGGACCGCGCCCATCTTCTCCTTGGCGAGCGCGTGGATGTCGGGGTCGCGGACGGCCTCGGCCCAGGCCTGGACACCCACCTTGAGCATGTCCCCGTCGGTCTGGCGCGCGAGGGCGGTCATCTGCTCGAGGAAGACCTCCACGGCGTCGACCGGGTGCACCGGCTCGGCCCGCTCGACGAGGTCCGCGAGCAGCTGGGCGACCGCGCCGATCGAGCGCTCCGCGATCGCCCGGATGATGTCGTTCTTGCCCTTGAAGTAGCCGTACACGGCGCCTGCGGAGAGCCCGGACTCGCGGATGACGTCGGCCATGGTCGTCTTGTGGAAGCCGTCGCGGGCGACGCAGCGAGAGGCCGCGACGAGGATCTCCTCGCGGCGGGCGGTGCGGTGCTCCTCGGTGACCTTCGGCATCGGTCCCACGATAAAACGAA
>DASTPU010000194.1:0-18831 GCA_035762105.1 Nocardioidaceae bacterium
CTGGGTCACCGCCGGCGCAGGCGCGGACCGCAGCTTCCGCGCGACGCCGGCTAGGGCCGAGGGTTCGTGCGGGTCCACGACCGGTGGTCGGGGCGCCGACGTCCCATGGCTCCGGCGCAGCGCGGGCAGACATCCGCCACCCGGTCCGCGTCGCGACCGGTCGCGGGTTGAACGTCGAGCCAGTCGACGTGCGGGAACCGGTCGAGGCGGGATCGGCCCAGCGACAGGCCGCACAGGGTCTGGTTGGTCCCGGGCAGCCACGCGTGCACCTCCCCGGCCGGCATCCGGACGCCGTCCGGGTCCGTCCACGAGCTCGTGGCTGCGACCGAGGCCCTCATGGAGAGGGCGTACCCCTGGCCCCCGCGGGCATTCGGGTCAGCCCTCGACGCGCTCGAGAAGCCCCTCCTCCTCGACCAGGTCCAGGGACAGTGTCTTGTAGCCCGCGTCCTCGAACAGCACCGTGACCCGGTCCTCCTCGAGGTCGGTGACCGTGCCCTCGCCGAACTCCTCGTGGCGCACGCGGGACTGCAGCGGGAACGCCGCGTCCTCGTCGGGCACCGCCTGCGTCGCGACGCCCTCGCGACAGTTGTCGCAGATCCCGCACAGGCCGTCGGCCTCCTCGCCGAAGTACGCCAGGAGGAAGTCGGCACGGCAGCGGGTTGTCTCGGCGTACCCGCGCATCATCTCCACCCGGGAGACCTCCAGCCTGCGCTGTGCCTCGGCGCGCTCGACGACCCCGTCGACGGTCTCACCGCCGGCGTCGATCCGTCCCCCGGTCTCCACGTGCAGCTCGACCAGGTTCAGGATCCGGCCGGCCTTGCGGGCCCCGAAGCCGGTCTGCTCCCGGACCTTCCGCGGGTCCCGGGTCCCGGTCCTGTCGACCGCGGCGAGCACGGCCACGACGTCGTCCCGTTCCGGGATGCCGCCGGAGAAGAACCTGCCGAGCGACAGGTCCTCGGACCGGTACACCAGCGTCGCCGTGGCCGGCTTCCCGTCCCGACCGGCCCGTCCGACCTCCTGGTAGTAGGTGTCCGGGGACTCCGGCACGTCCGCGTGCACCACGAAACGGATGTCCGGCTTGTCGATGCCCATGCCGAACGCCGACGTGGCCACGATCGTGTCGACCTCGTCCGCCATGAAGTCCTCGTGCGCCCGGTCGCGGCGCTTCTTGCTCAGGCCCGCGTGGTACACCGCGGTCCGGTGGCCGAGCTCGCCGAGTGCCGCTGCGTACTCCTCGGTGCCCTTGCGGGTGCGGCAGTAGACGATCCCCGACCCGCGGCCGGCCTCCTGGACGGTGTCGAGGACAGTGCGGCGCTGGTCCTCGGCGGTGCTGCAGCGTACGACGGACAGCGCGATGTTCTCCCGCTCGAAGCCGGTCACGACCGTGCGCGGTTGGCTGAGACGGAGCCGGTCCACGATGTCCTCGCGCACCGGCAGCGCCGCCGTCGCGGTCATCGCGATGACCCTCGGCGAGCCGACCTGCTCGATGAAGTCGCCGAGCCGGAAGTAGTCGGGCCGGAAGTCGTGCCCCCACGCGGAGACGCAGTGCGCCTCGTCGACCGCGACCAGGCTCGGGCCGATCTCGGCGACCTCGCGGAGCACCTCGGGGTTGGCGAGCTGCTCGGGGGACATGAACAGGAACTCCATCTCGCCGGCGCGTGCCCGGTCGAACGCCTCCTGTCGTTCGGCGTCGGTCTCCGCCGAGCTGATCCTGGCCGCGCACAGCTCGGGGGCGTCGCCCTCGGCGAGGTTCTGGATCTGGTCCTGCTGCAGCGCCAGCAGCGGGGACACCACGACCGTGCAGCCCTCGAGGAGCACACCGGCGACCTGGTAGGTCAGTGACTTGCCGGAGCCGGTGGGCGAGACCAGCAGCACGTCGTGGCCGTCGAGCAGCGCGCGGATCGTCTCCTCCTGGCCGGGGAGGAGGCTCTCGTGCCCGAAGTACCTCTCGGCGGCCTCCCGGGCTCGGTGACCGTTGCTGCGGGTGCGGGTGCTTCGGGGCGTCATGGGTGGGCAATGCCCCCGCGCGACCCCGCCATGCCTGTGACCTACGACGACGCGGCGTCCGCCGTACCGCCGTGCGCGTGCCCGCCCGCCGGGCCCGGCGCGTGCCCGGCGAACGGGCAGCTTCCCCCTGCTCGTGCCGTTGGAACGTGCCAGCCCGCCGAGCTGCCCGTCGGGAGGGCACCGCTCTGGGCCCGCGACAACCCCGTCGACCCGGGCCGTTCCCACCCCGGGATGAGCAGCGCCGTTCGGGGTATGGGGTCTGCGAACAGCTCGAGACCCAGGGGAGGAACCGTGCCCGAGCCCGCTGCCACCTCGCTGACCATCCTCGACCCGGCGGACGGCTCCGTCGTCGGTGAGATCGAGCGTGCGACGCCACGCGCGGTCGAGGCGGCTGTCTGCTCGGCGGTGAAGGCCGCGCCGGAATGGGCGCGCACCTCTCCGGCGGAGCGCGCGGGCAGGGTGGCCGCCGCGGCGGACCGCCTCGCCGCGGAGGCCGACCGGCTGGCCCTGCTCACCACGCGTGAGATGGGGAAGCCGCTGGCCGACGCACGCGGCGGTGTCGACGCCGGGGTGTCGACGCTCCGGCAGTACGCCGAGCTCGGGCCCCTGCACCGGGGCCGCTCGCTGCAGGGCTCCTGGGACACGACCGACCTGATGGTCCCCGGCCCGCGTGGCGTGGTCGCCGCCATCACCCCGTGGAACGACCCGGTGGCCGTCCCCTGCGGCCTCCTCGGTGCCGCTCTCGTCACCGGGAACACCGTCGTCTTCAAGCCGTCCGAACGCACTCCTCACACCGGGCTGGAGCTCGCCCGCCTGATGGCGGCGGTGCTGCCGACCGGCGTGCTCGAGGTCGTCGTCGGTGACGGCTCGGCGGGCGCCGCGCTCGCGGAGTCGCCCGACGTCGACCTGGTCGCGCACGTCGGTTCGACGGCCACCGGGCGCGCCATCGCAGCGGCCACCGCGCGGACCGGCGCCAAGGTCCTGCTGGAGAACGGCGGCAACGACCCGATGCTGGTCGACGGGGACGTCGACCCGGACTGGGCGGGCGAGCAGGCGGCGCTCGGCGCCTTCGCCAACGCCGGCCAGATCTGCACCTCGGTGGAGCGCATCTACGTCGTCGAGTCCGTGGCGGACGCCTTCCTCGACTCGCTGGTACGACGCGCGAACGAGCTCGTCATGGGACGTGGCACCGACCCGTCCACCCAGCTCGGGCCCCTCGTCGACTCGCGGATGCGCGACGCCGTCCACGCGCAGGTCACCGAGGCTGTCGACGCCGGAGCCGAGCTGCTCGCCGGCGGCCGGATCCCGGAGGGGCCGGGCACCTTCTACCCTGCGACGGTGCTGACCGGCTGCACCGCCGAGATGACCGTGATGCGCGAGGAGACGTTCGGGCCGGTGGCTCCCGTGTGCGTGGTGCCCGACTTCGACGCCGGCCTCGAGGCGGCGTGCTCGGGTCACTACGGGCTGGCAGCCGTCGTGCTCACCGCGTCGATGGAGCACGCGCAGCGCGCCTGGCGGGAGCTGCCCGTCGGCACCGTGAAGGTGAACGCCGCCTTCGGGGGCGCCCCGGGCGGCGCGGCCGAGCCCCGCGGCGCGAGCGGCACCGGCTTCGGCTACGGCCCGGAGCTGCTCGACGAGATGACCACGACGAAGGTCGTCCACCTGGGTCTGCCGCGGACCTGAGCCCGTTCAGCGGGGGACATCGACAGGCCGGGCCGTCGGCGTGTCGAGGAGGCGCCGGGCGGCCTCGACGCGCGGCGGCACGACGCGACGCCGCGCCAGTGCCCGGGGCAGGACACGGAGCGCCTCGGCCACCGCGAGCCGGCCGGCCGGCCCGTCGCGGAGGTCCTCACCGACTGCGCGGAGCACCACCGGCCAGGGACGCCGGAGGACTGTCGTCAGCAGCCTGTTGCGAGCGGCGCGGGCGCGGCGCTCGCCGCTGTCACGCGAGCCGGAGGGGTGGTGGTGCACGACCACCTCCTCGACGTACGACAGACCCCAGCCCAGCGTGGCCAGGTCGAGTGCGAGGCGCTCCTCCTCGCCCATGAAGAAGATGACGTCGTCGAACCCACCGGCCTCGAGGTAGGCGTCGCGACGGACCACCGCCGCGCAGGCCAGGAAGCCGAGCACGGACGGTCCCGGGAGGTCGTCGTCCGTGCCGAGCGGTGAGTTCTCCATGAGCGCGCAGACCGGGTCCGGCCGCTCTTCCACGCCCACGAGCACCTGCCCGGCCAGGACCGCCAGCCGTGGGTGGGTGTCGAGGACCTCCGCTGCCTTCGCGAGGGCACCTGCCGCCCACCAGGAGTCGTCGTCGGCGAACGCGACGTACGGCGTGCGAGCCCGTGCGACCCCGGCGTTGCGGGCGGTCGAGCCGTGGTTCGTGCCGAGCTCCACCACGTCGACGTGGGGAAAGCGCTCCCGCACCAGGTCCGGAGTCCCGTCGCTCGAGCCGTTGTCCACGACGATGACGGGCGCCTCGTGGCGGGGCAGCGTCCGCTGGAGGTCGGGCCACCGGTCGCGGGTCATCACGACGACGGTGAGCTTGTCGGTGCTCACGGGCGATCTCCCACTGCGCGTCGGGCGCATTCAGGTGCGGTGGTCGGTCGAGTACGTCTCGCCCACCCCGCCGGCCACCTCCTGCAGCCGGCCCCGGGCGGAGTCCCCGGCCAGGGTGGGGGTCTCACCGCCGGCGCCGGCGACCATGCCCGCGAGGACCTCGCGCATCGCCTCGGTAGAGCTGACCTGCGGATCCCAGCCGAGCTCGGTGCGGATCCGGCTCGTGTCCAGCAGCGGGATCGCCTGCACGAGGTCCAGCAGTGCGGGCTCCGCGGGCACGACGTGCAGGTGCCACAGCGAGGACAGTGCAGCGCGCGCCGCCCCGCCGGGGACCGACACGGTGCGCGCGCCGAGGAGCTCGCCCACGGCATCGGCGTCGAGGATCGGGTCGGCGGCCACGTTGTAGGCACCGCGGGCGTCGCTCGACACGACCGCGAGCCGGTAGGCCTCGGCGGCGTCGGCCGTGTGCAGCGCCTGGAAGCGCAGCCCGCTCGGCCAGGGGACGACCGGCAGCAGGCCGCGTCTGAGCAAGGGGTTCGGGAGGAACGGGCCCGCGAAGATCCTCCGCTGCTCGGTCGCCGATCTCCGCTGGAAGATGAACGCCGGGCGCATGCGGACGACCCGGATGCCGGGGTGGTTCGCCTCGAAGGCGTCGAGCACCCGTTCGACGTACGCCTTCTCGCGGCCGTAGCCGGCGGTCGGCAGGCTGTGCGTGGGCCAGGACTCGTCGACCGGTTCCGTCGGGCCCGGGGAGTAGGCGCCGACCGATGATGCGTGGACGACGGCGCCCACCCCTGCTGCGGCGGCGGCCTCGAAGAGTCGTGCGCTGCCGGCCGCGTTGGCCCGCCAGGTGACCTCCGGGCGGTGCGTGGGCTGGAACATCCAGGCGAGATGGACCAGCGCGTCCGCGCCGCGGAGGTGGGGGACGAGGTCGTCCTCGCCGATGTCGGCGGCGACGTAGCGGGTCTTGAGCGGCTTGATGTCCGGAGGGCGTCGGGCGATGCCGACGATCTCGTTGACCTGGTCGTCGGCGGCGAGGGCCTCGACGACTGCCGTGCCCACGTTTCCGGTGGCTCCGGTGACCACGACTCGCACGTTGACCACTCCCTCCCGTCGGGCTTGCCGGTCACCAGCGGGAACCGGCCTCCACTACCGGCTACCCCCGGCCGAGGCGGTCATGCGCTCCGGGCGACCCGTCGATGGCGCTGCGACACGCCGCGAGCACAGCCCCGGACGTGACGGGTCGGCGGAAGACGGAGTCAGGTGGTGGTGGCGGGGACGAGGGCGGTGAGGCGAGTGTCCCAGTCCGCGAGGAACCGGCCGAGCCCGTAGCGGGACAGGGCCGCCTCGCGGGCCGCGGCGCCGACCGCCTGCGCCTCGGACGGGTCGTGGACGAACCGCCACACCGCCGCGGCCAGCTCGTCCGGCCGGGTGGAGACGACACCCGCCTCCGGAGGTACGGCGGCCACCACCTCCGTGCTGGCGAGTGCGACCACCGGCATGCCGAGGTGCATGGCCTCGAGCAGCGACAGCCCGAGCGAGGTCCACCGGGCGGTGTGCACGTAGACGCGGCGGCGCGCCATCTCCTCGTGCATCCGTTCCTGTGGCAGGTCCTCGAAGGTCCACAGCCGGTCGCGGGGGATGTCCAGCGCGTCCTGGAGCTGGTGCACGCCCATCCCGAAGACGTCGAGCGCCGCAGTCCGCGCCAGGACGGGCAGCAGGTCGGTGCCGACGGCGCGACCGCGGCGGACCGGGTCGTTGACCGCCACGGCGGCACGGGCCCAGTCGCCGGAGTACCTGTGGCCGGGATCCACGATCCCGTGCTCGACCACGTCGGTCCGCGCGGTCCCGCAGTCCCAGAACAGCCGGTTGAAGTGGGTGACGTGCACGATCGGGATCTCCGCCTGGTCGGCGAGCGGGTGGCGGGTGTAAGGGACCTCGCCGCCCGGGGTGTTGTGCTCGACGTACACCGCGGGCACGTCGCGCCCCGGACGACGTCCGGTCCACCGCTCGGCCAGCTCGAGCTCGTGCGGACGTTGGAGGAGGACGACGTCGAAGTCCGTGTCCTCGAGCTCGTCGTACGGCACCTCGACGGCACCCGCCGGCCAGTCCCAGGTCCTCGCCCGGCCGAGCCCGTCGGAGTCCCGCCCCGGTGTCAGGGGCAGCAGGTACTCGTGCTCGCCCTGGACGAACGACGTCGTCCAGGAGCCGTGGACGTGCCACATCAGGATCCGCATCAGCTGCCTCCTCGTCCGAGGGCGTGGAAGTCCCAGCCCGACGCCCGCCACTTGTCCGGGTCCAGCACCAGTCGGCCGTCGACCACGCGCGGCTGCCGGACCACCTCCGCCAGTGCGACCGGGTCGACCCCTCGGAACTCGTCCCAGTCGGTCAGCACGAGCACGATGTCGGCGTCCAGGCAGGCCTCCTCGACGCTGTCCCGGGCGTGCAGCCCGGGCCGGGCGCGTTCGGCGTTCCGTCCGGCCTTCGGGTCGTAGACCTGCACCTCCGCGCCCCGGGCCTGGAGGGTCGCGGCGACGTCGAGGGCGGGGGAGTCGCGTACGTCGTCGGAGTCGGCCTTGAAGGCAGCTCCGAGCACGGCGACCCGGTGCCCGACGGCCCGGCCTCCGAGCAGGTCCACGGCCAGGTCGATGGTCCGGGCCCGCTGCCTCATGTTGATCGCGTCGACCTCCCGCAGCACCGCTGCGGGCCCGCCGACCCCGAGCTCCTCCGCTCGAGCCACGAAGGCGCGGGTGTCCTTCGGGAGACAGCCACCACCGAACCCCACGCCGGGGTTGAGGAACTTCGAGCCGATCCGCTCGTCGAGACCGAGGATCCGGGTGAGGTCGGCGACGTCCGCGTCCGCGGCCTCGCAGACCTCGGCGAGCAGGTTCACCAGCGAGATCCTCGCCGCCAGCATGGCGTTCGCCGACACCTTCGCCAGCTCGGCGGTGGCCAGGTCCGTGCGCACCACCGGCACGCCGCTCCGGATCTGCGGGGCGTAGACCTCCCGGAGGACCTGGTCGGCCGCGTCCGTGCCGACACCGAACACCAGCCGGTCCGGATGCAGCGAGTCCTCGACGGCGTGCCCCTCGCGGAGGAACTCGGGGGTCCAGGCGAGGTCCACCGTGTCCCCCGCCGGGGCCTCGCGCCGGAGCCGCTGCCCGAGCCCCGTCGCGGTGCCGACCGGCACGGTCGACTTGCCCACCACGACGACCGGACGGGTCAGCCATGGGACCAGCGCCGTGACCGCTGCCGCGAGGGCGGACAGGTCCGCGGCGTGGCTGCCGGGCCGCTGCGGAGTGCCGACGCACAGGAAGTGCACCTCGGCGTCCGCGACGGCGGCACACTCGGTCGAGAACGACAGGCGCCCGGACTCGACGCCGCGCCGCAGCAGCCCGTCGAGGCCGGGCTCGTGGAACGGAGCCCGGCCCGCCGTCAGCGTCCGCACCCGCTCCTCATCCCTGTCCACGCCCACCACCTGGTGCCCGACAGCGGCCAGACAGGCGGCGTGCGTGGCGCCGAGGTAGCCGGTGCCGATCACGGAGATACGCACGTCGCCCCATGCCCCGGAGTGACGCGAATCATGCGGACCACGCGGCACGGCGGACTTGACTTCCGGAGAAGCACTTCTCTCCTCCGCCGTTTGTTGCCGGGCGAAGTGGGCAACGCCGCTTCTGAGAACGCGTTTCCAGAAGTTGAGGGAGATCTGGGATGAGGGTTCTGGGGATCAATGCGCTGTTCCACGACCCGGCCGCCGCGCTGGTGGTCGACGGCGAGACCGTGGCGGCGGCCGAGGAGGAGCGGTTCTCCCGGCGCAAGCACGGGCACCGGCCGGTGCCGTTCGCCGCGTGGGAGCTCCCCGAGCTCGCGGCGCGCTGGTGTCTCGACCGGGCAGGGCTCGACGTGTCGGACATCGACGTGGTGGCGTACTCCTACGACCCGCAGCTCGCCCGGCCCGCGCACGAGCTGGGCCTCGACGACCCGTGGGACCACCTGCGCCAGACCTACGCGCAGCGAGCGCCGGGCTTCCTGGCCTCCGCGCTGCCCGGTCTCGACCCGGCCGCCGTGCGCTTCGTCCCGCACCACGTCGCCCACGCAGCCTCGGCCGGGCTCGCGTCGCCGCACCACCAGGCTGCCGACGTGCTCGTCCTCGACGGACGCGGGGAGTCCGCCAGCCACCTCGCAGGTCGCTACGACGAGGGACGGCTCGAGATCTTCCGTACCCAGGAGCTGCCCCACTCGCTCGGGCTGCTCTACGAGACCGTCACCGAGCACCTCGGCTTCCTCCGCAGCAGTGACGAGTACAAGGTCATGGCGCTGGCCTCGTACGGCAGACCGCGCTTCCTCGACGAGCTGCGCCGCGCGGTCTACCCGACCGGCGACGGCGGCTTCCACACGGACCCGGTCGACTGGCAGGCGCTGGTCAAGCAACGGAAGGCCGACGAGGAGTGGACCCAGGACAACGCCGACCTCGCCGCCAGCGTGCAGTGCCGGCTCGAGGAGGTGCTGCTCGAGCTGACCCGGTGGCTGCACGAGCGCACCGACGGCACCGCGCTGACCCTCGCCGGTGGCGTGGCGCTGAACTGCGTCGCGAACACCCGCATCTTCGCCGAGGGTCCCTACGACGAGGTGTGGGTGCAGCCGGCCGCCGGCGACTCGGGTACGGCGCTCGGCGGCGCGCTCCACGTCGCCCGTACCGAGGGAGACGTCACCGCACCGATGCCCGGCGCCGACCTCGGCCGGGGGTTCACCGACGCTGACATCGAGGCGTGGCTCACGACCGCCAGGGTCCCGTACGAGCGACCCGACGACGTCGCCGAGGCGGTCGCCGACTGCCTCGCCGGCAACGGGATCGTGGCGTGGTTCCAGGGCCGCAGCGAGTACGGCCCCCGTGCGCTCGGGCACCGGTCGCTGCTCGCGCATCCCGGGCACGAGAGGAACCTCGAGCGGCTGAACGACGTGAAGGGCCGTGAGCAGTTCCGGCCGGTGGCGCCGATGGTCCTCGCCGACCGGGCACAGCGGATCTTCCGGCGCGGCCCGTTGCCGTCGCCGTACATGCTGTTCGTCCACGACGTCGAGAACGAGTGGCGCGACCGGATCCCCGCGGTGGTGCACGTCGACGGGACGGCGCGCGTGCAGACCGTCCACCACGAGACCGAGCCGCTCGTCGCCCGGATGCTCGAGGGCTTCGAGCGTCGTACCGGCATCCCGGTGGTGGTCAACACCAGCCTCAACACCGCCGGACGGCCGATGGTCGACGACCCGCGTGACGCGCTGGAGTGCTTCGGCTCCGCGCCGGTCGACCTGCTCGCGATCGGTCCGTTCGTCGTACGACGGCCGAAGGGGGTGCGATGACGTACGCGCTCACCTCGATCGTGATCCCGACCGTGGGCCGACCGAGCCTCCGCGTTCTCCTGGAGGCGCTCGCCGACGGCACCGTCCGGGTGCCGGGTCCCGTGTTCGTGGTCGACGACCGGCCGGACGGACCTGATCTCGCACCGGAGCTCGCCGACGTCGGGCTGGAGGACCTCCGGGTGGTCCGATCCGGCGGGGGCGGGCCGGCGCGCGCCCGCAACATCGGCCGGCGGCACGCCCGCACGCCGTGGGTCAGCTTCCTCGACGACGACGTGGTCCCCGACCCCGGCTGGTACGACGCACTCGTACGCGACCTGGCCGCACTCGGGCCGGGCGTCGTGGGCAGCCAGGGCAGGGTCCGGGTGCCGCTGCCGGAGGGCCGGCGCCCGACCGACTGGGAACGCGGCACCGCCGGTCTGGCCAGGTCGCTGTGGATCACCGCTGACATGACCTACCGCCGGTCGGCGCTGTCGGCGGTCGGCGGCTTCGACGAGCGTTTTCCCCGCGCCTTCCGCGAGGACGCCGACCTCGGGCTCCGGATGACGCGGACGCAGGGCGAGATCGTGCACGGCGACCGCTGGGTCACCCATCCGGTGCGACCGGCCGACGACTGGGCGAGCCTGAGGCAGCAGCGAGGCAACGCCGACGACTTCCTGATGCGGGCTGTGCACGGACCCGGCTGGCGCGAGCGCGCGAGCGCTCCACCGGGGCGGCGTCGCAGGCACGCGGCGGTCACGGTCGCGGGTGCCGCAGGCCTGCTCGGCCTCCTCGTCCGACGCCCGCGCGTCGCCGCCCTGGCGGGGCTCGGATGGGTGGCCGGCACCGCGGACCTGACCTGGGCGAGGATCGCGCCCGGCCCCCGGGACCCCGCCGAGATCAGGCGGATGCTGCTCACCAGCGCCGCCATCCCCGTCGCGGCCACCTGGCACTCGCTCAGGGGCGCCTGGCGACATCGCACCGCCGGACCCTGGCGCGGCCTTCCCGACCTCGTGCTCTTCGACCGCGACGGCACGCTCGTGCACGACGTGCCGTACAACGGCGACCCCGCCCTGGTGGTGCCCGTCGACGGCGCGCGAGAGGCGCTCGACCGGCTCCGCGCCCTCGGCGTCCGGGTCGGTGTCGTGAGCAACCAGTCCGGCGTCGGCTCGGGGAGGATCACGCTCGACCAGGTCGAGGCCGTGAACCAACGCGTGCAGGACCTCCTGGGTGCGTTCGACGTCTGGCGCTACTGCCCCCACGCACGCGACGACGGATGCGACTGCCGCAAGCCGGCACCCGGCATGGTCTCGGACGCCTGCGAGGAGCTCGACGTACCCCCGTCGCGGACCGTGCTCGTCGGGGACATCGGCGGCGACGTCGCGGCCGCGGAGGCGGCCGGTGCCCGCGCCGTCCTCGTGCCCACGACGAAGACCCGGAACGAGGAGGTCGAGGCCGCCGAGCAGGTCGCACCGACCCTCGTCGCCGCGGTCGACGACATCCTGGCGGGGCGCTGGTGATGCGCACTCTGGTGGTCCGCCTGGACAACGCCGGCGACGTACTTCTCGCCGGCCCGGCGATCCGCGCCGTCGCCACGGGCAGCGACCGGGTGACCGTGCTCGCCGGACCCAACGGAGCCGCCGCAGCGCGGCTGCTCCCGTGCGTCGACGAGGTGCTCGAGTGGCGGTGCCCGTGGATCGACCCCACGCCCGACGCCGTCACCAGGCGGGAGGTCGAGGATCTCGTCGACCTGCTGGCCGGGCACCGGTTCGACCGGGCGCTGGTCTTCGTCTCCTTCCACCAGTCGCCGCTGCCCACCGCACTGGTGCTCCGCATGGCGGGGGTGCCGTGGGTCGGCGCCGTGAGCGTGGACTACCCGGGCTCGCTGCTCGACCTGCGTCACCAGGTCGACGAGGACCTCCCGGAGGCCGAGCGCGCGCTCTCGCTCGCGCTGGCGGCCGGGTTCTCGCTTCCGGACGGTGACGACGGTGGGCTCCTCGTACGACGGCCGCTGCCGGACGTCTCCCACCTGCTGCCGGAAGGGCCGTTCGTGGTCCTCCACCCCGGGACCTCGGTGCCGGCCCGGGCATGGCCCGTCGAGCGGTTCGCCCAGGCCGCCGCCCTGCTCACCGAGAGGAGCCACCGGGTGGTCGTGACCGGGGCGCCGTCGGAGAAGGACCTCACGGCCGCGGTGACCGGCGCGGCCCCGGCGACCGACCTCGGCGGCCGGACCACCTTCGAGGAGCTCGCCGCGGTCCTCGACACAGCAGAGGTCGTCGTGGTCGGCAACACCGGTCCCGCCCACCTCGCCTCCGCCGTGCGGACCCCTGTCGTCTCGTTGTTCGCGCCCACCGTCCCTGCGGTGCGGTGGGCGCCCTACAAGGTGCCCAGCGTGCTCCTCGGCGACCAGCTGGCGGTCTGCCGGGGCACGCGGGTCACCCGATGCCCGTTCGAGGGACACCCGTGCCTGCGCTCGGTCGGTCCCGAGGACGTCCTTAGTGCCGTCGAGCAGCTGAGCGGCCGACCACACGCCATGCACATCGGCAGCAGGGCTTAGGAGGCCTCATGAGGATTGCGCTGGTGTCAGAGCACGCGAACCCGCTCGCGACGGTCGGAAGCGTGGACGCGGGAGGCCAGAACGTGCACGTCGCGGCGCTCGCCGGGAGCCTCGTCGACCGGGGTCACGAGGTCACCGTCTTCACCCGGCGGGACGACCCCTCCGCGCCGGTCCTGGTGACCGCGCCCGAGGGCTACCTCGTCGAGCACGTGCCGGCGGGACCACCGACCGACATGCCCAAGGACGAGCTGCTGCGGCACATGCCCGCGTTCGCGGAGTACCTCCGTCGGCGGTGGCGTGAGGAGCCGTTCGACGTCGTGCACTCGCACTTCTGGATGAGCGGACTGGCCTCGGTCGAGGCCGCCCGGGACAGCGCCGTGCCGGTGCTGCACACCTTCCACGCTCTCGGCACCGTCAAGAAGCGCCACCAGGGGTCCAGGGACACCAGCCCGCCGACCCGGATCCCGTTGGAGCGGCGGCTGTGCCGGACGGTCGACCGGGTGGTCGCCACCTGCCGCGACGAGGTCCTCGAGCTGCGCGCGATGGGCCTGCGCCCGTGGCGTGCCAGCGTCATCCCGTGCGGTGTGGACACCGACGCCTTCCGGCCGGTCCGGGTGCCCACGGGTGACCGGCACAGGCTGCTCGTGATCGGCCGCCTCGTCGAGCGCAAGGGGGTCGGCAACGTGATCGAGGCGCTCGCGCAGCTGCCGGGAGTCGAGCTGATGGTCGCGGGCGGGCCCGCTCCGGAGTTCCTCGACACCGACCCCGACATCGCGCGGCTGCGGCGGCTCGCGGGGACGTTCGGCGTCGCCGACCGGGTGCGGTTCCTCGGGGCGGTGTCGCGGCCGGACGTGCCGGCGGTCATGGCCTCGGCGGACATCGTCGTCGCGGTGCCGTGGTACGAACCGTTCGGGATCGTGCCCGTCGAGGCGATGGCCTGCGGGCGCCCCGTGGTCGGCTCCGCGGTCGGTGGGCTGCTCGACACGATCGTCCCCGGCGTCACCGGCGAGCTCGTCCCGCCACGCCGGCCGGACCTGCTCGCCCTTGTCCTCCGGGACCTGCTGACCGACCCCGCCCGCCGCGAGGCGTACGGCCGCGCGGGCCGGGCCCGTGCCGTGAACACCTACCAGTGGAAAGAGATCGCCGCATCGACCGAGGACGTGTACACGTCCGTCGCCAGCCCCCGACAGCGTTCAGGAGTGCCCCGATGAAGCACACGACCCCTTGTGCCCGTGACCACCTCGACGAGCTGATCACCGCCGCGAAGTCCTTCGGTTCGTGTGTCGACATCGCCGACGCCTGGGGCACACGGCTCGCGTCGGTCCTCGACGCGGGTGGCCGGCTGCTCGCGGCGGGCAACGGCGGGAGCGCCGCCCAGGCCCAGCACCTGACCGCTGAGCTGGTCGGCCGGTACCGCGACGACCGCGACCCTTTCTCGGCGATCTGCCTGACCGCGGAGACCTCGAGCCTCACCGCGATCGCCAACGACTACCCGCCGGAGGAGCTGTTCGCCCGCCAGGTCCAGGCCCACGGCCGGCCCGGTGACGTGCTCGTGCTCATGTCGACGAGCGGGACGAGCCCGAACATCGTCGCCGCCGCCGAGCGCGGCAGGGACATCGGCATGCACGTGTGGGCGTTCACCGGCCCCCGCCCGAACCCGCTGGCCGAGGTCGCCCACGAGGCGATGTCCGTGGACGCCCGGTTCACCGCCACCGTCCAGGAGCTGCACCTCGTCGGCCTGCACGTCCTCTGCGCCGGGCTCGACCGCGAGCTCGGGGTCATCCCCGCCGAGACGCGGATCCCGGCGCAGCCGAGCAGGAGGGGTGTGGCATGAGAGGGCCCCTGGTCATCGTCGGCGACGCGCTGCTCGACATCGACCTCGAGGGCAGCGCCCATCGGCTCGCACCGGACGCGCCCGTCCCGGTCCTCGACGACATCGTCGAGCAACCGCGACCCGGTGGTGCTGCCCTGGCCGCGGCGATGGCCGCCGTGGACGGCCACGACGTCGTGCTCGTCACCGCCCTCGGCGACGACGAGGCAGGCGACCGGATCCAGGAGCTGCTCACCGGCGTCCAGGTGCACCGTCTGCGCTACGACGGTCCGACGCCGGTGAAGCAGCGGATCAGGGCGGCCGGGCAGTCCCTGCTCCGCCTCGACAGCGGCACCCGGCCCGGCAGCATCCGTGACGACGCCGACGGCCTCGCCGAGGTGCTCCACGACGCCGGTGCGGTGCTCGTCGCCGACTACGGCCGGGGCGTGACGGCGGTGGCTTCGCTGCGGGAGCTCATCGCCGGGATGAACCACCTGGTCCCGGTCGTCTGGGACCCGCATCCCCGGGGCTCCGACCCGGTGCCCGGTGTCCGTCTCGTGACCCCGAACGAGTCGGAGGCTGCCCAGTTCGCGGCGCGCTTCGACGTACCCCGGGGGAGGCGGAGCGGTGGCCTGGCGGCGACGGGAGCCGCGGCTGACGCGCTCGTCGCGCACTGGCAGGTGCAGGCCGTGGCCGTCACGCTCGGTGAGCGAGGCGCGCTGCTGTCGTACGGCGAGGGCGCACCCGTCGTGACGCCGGCACCGGCCGTGCACTGCGTCGACCCGTGCGGCGCAGGGGACCGCTTCGCGGTGAGCGCAGCAGTGGCCCTGGGCGCCGGACGGGTCACCACCGAAGCCATCGCCGACGCCGTCGTGGACGCCGCCACCTACGTCGCCTCCGGCGGCCCGGCCTCACTGTCCGGGACCGGCCGAGATGGTCTGGACCCCGTCGTCGCGGCGTCGGCGGAGGAGCTCGCCCGGACCGTCGCCGACCAGGGCGGGACCGTGGTGGCGACCGGTGGCTGCTTCGACCTGCTGCACGCCGGCCACGTCGCCACGCTGCGGTCCGCCCGGAAGCTCGGGGACTGCCTGATCGTGTGCCTCAACAGCGACGACTCCGTACGCCGGCTCAAGGGACCGTCGCGACCGCTCGTCCCGGCGACGGACCGGGCACGGGTGCTCGAGGCGCTCGAGTTCGTCGACGCGGTCGTCGTGTTCGACGAGGACACGCCGGTCGAGGCCATCCGGAGGGTCCGTCCCCACGTCTGGGCCAAGGGCGGCGACTACGCCGGGACCGACGTACCGGAAGCCGCGGTGCTCGCGGACTGGGGCGGGCAGGCCGTCGTGCTCCCCTACCTCGAGGGCCGTTCCACCACCAGGCTCGTGCAGACCGCCGCTGAGCGGGCTCCGTCCGTGAGCCCCCATGAGAAGGAGATCGTCCGATGACCGTAGGGACCGTGCTCGTGACCGGAGGCTCCTCCGGGCTCGGGGCCGCCGTCGTGGCCGCTGTGACCGACGCAGGCGGACGGCCTGTCAACCTCGACCGGGTCAAGTGCGACGCCGACGTCGAGCAGGAGATCGTCGACCTGTCCGACCCGCGGGCCGCCGAGGCCGCGGTGCGCGCGGTGTCGCAGCGGGTCGGCGGGCTCGACGCGGTCGTCACCTGCGCCGGCACCGACGCCTGCGGCAAGCTCGTGGACGTGCCGGCCGAGGACTGGGACCGGGTGGTGCTGGTGAACCTGGTCGGGACCGCCGCGGTCGTACGGGCGGCCATGCCGGACCTCCTCGAACGCGACGGGCACGTGGTGACCGTGGCGTCGACGCTCGGCGTGCGGGCGCTCAGCGACGCCACTGCGTACTCCGCCTCGAAGTTCGGTGTCGTCGGGTTCACCCGTGCCCTCGCCGCCGAGACCCAGGGCCGGATCAGCACCACGATGCTGGTTCCCGGAGGCATGCACACGCACTTCTTCGACGGTCGCGACCCGCAGTACATGCCGCCGCCGGACGCGAAGCTCAACCAGCCGGAGAACGTGGCCCGGGCTGTGATGTTCGCGCTGCAGCAGCCGCCCGGCTGCGAGGTGCGGGAGCTCGTCGTCACGCCGTCGGTCGAGGGGTCATGGCCCTGAGCCGACCGGGTCTGCTGGTCCTGCGGGCGCTGGGGCTCGGTGACTTCCTCACCGGCGTCCCGGCGCTTCGCGCACTGCGCCGTGCCTTCCCCGACCACGAGCTCGTCCTCGCCGCGCCCCTGGCGCAGGAACCACTGGTCGCCCTGGGCGGCGTCGCCGACCGGGTCCTCGACGCGAGCGGCCTCGGCCCCCTGCGTTGGGACGCCCGGCCTCCGGAGGTCGCCGTGAACCTGCACGGCAGAGGGCCGCAGAGCCACGCGCTCCTGTCGGCGCTGAGCCCGGGACGACTGGTCGCCTTCGGCTGCCCCGAGGCCGGCCACGACGGTCCGGCCTGGCGGGCGGAGGAGCACGAGGTGCTCCGGTGGTGCCGCCTGGTCGAGGAGGACCTGTGCGTGCCGGCCGACCCGCAGGACCTCGGGCTGGCCGCGCCCCTTTCCCCGGCCGCCATCCCGGACGCCGTCGTGGTCCATCCCGGCGCCGCCTTCGCAGCGCGCCGCTGGCCGCCGGACCGGTTCGCGGCGGTGGGCCGCTGGGCCGCCGCGCAGGGGTACCCCGTCGCGGTGACCGGTGGCCCGGACGAGCGCGAGCTCGCCGAGGAGGTACGACGCACCGCGGGCCTGCCTTCGGACGCGGTTCTCGCCGGTCGCACCGACCTGACCGAGCTGGCCGCCCAGGTTGCCACCGCACGGTTGCTCGTCAGCGGCGACACGGGTGTCGCCCACCTCGCCTCGGCGTACTCGACGCCGTCGGTGCTGCTGTTCGGGCCGACCCCGCCGACGCGGTGGGGGCCGCCGGCCGAGGGACCGCATGCCGTGGTCTGGCACGGGGACGGGAGCGGCGACCCGTGGGGCCAGGAGGCCGACCCTGCCCTGTTGCGGATCGAGGTCGAGGAGGTCGTGGCGGAGGCCCAGCGGCTGCTCGCGCGGTGACCCTGCGCACCCGGAGCCCAGAAGAGGTTGGCCGGACCCGTGTGGCCGAGCCGTCTGGCGCGGCCACGGGTCCGTGGCGTCTTTCCTACCGGTTCGCTCCTTCTGGTGCAAGGACCAGTCTCGTCCCGCCTCGGGCGACGGTGACGCTCACGCGGCAGTGTGCTCGGAGCGCGCAGCGAACCACTCGAGGGTCCGCTCCAGACCTACGTCGACGGGCGTGCGGGGCTGCCAGCCCAGCACCTGTGTCGCCAGCGACGTGTCGGGGCGGCGCACCTTCGGGTCGTCGGTCGGGAGGTCGACGAACTCGACCGGCGACCCGGACCCGGCGAGGTCCCGGATCCGCTGAGCGAGCTCGAGCATGCTCGTCTCGTCGCTGCTGCCGATGTTGACCGGCCCCGGATGGCCGCTGCCGGCGAGGGCCAGGATGCCCTCGACGGTGTCGTCGACGTAGCACAGCGACCGCGTCTGGCTGCCGTCGCCGGCCACGGTGATCGGGTCACCGGAGAGCGCCTGCGACATGAACGCCGGGATCGCACGGCCGTCGTCCACCCGCATGCGCGGGCCGTAGGTGTTGAAGATCCGGACGATCGTGGTGTCCAGGCCCCGCTCGTTGCGGTACGCCATGGTCACGGCCTCGGCGAACCGCTTCGACTCGTCGTAGACACTGCGCGGCCCGATCGGGTTGACGTTGCCCCAGTACGTCTCCGGCTGGGGGTGCACCTCGGGGTCGCCGTACACCTCGGAGGTCGAGGCGAGCAGGAACCGAGCGCGCTTCTCCTGCGCCAGGTCCAGTGCGTGCAAGGTGCCGAGACTGCCGACCTTCAGCGTCTCGATCGGCAGGCTCAGGTAGTGGACCGGGGACGCGGGGGAGGCCAGGTGGAGCACCCAGTCGACCTCGCCCCCGACGTCGAGGCCGGTCGAGACGTCCTGGTCGAGCAGGTGGAACCCACGGGCGCCCTCGAGGCCACGGACGTTCTCCCTGCGGCCGGTGAGGAAGTTGTCGACACAGACAACCTCCGCGCCGAGCTCGAGAAGGCGCTCGCACGTCCAGGACCCGACGAAGCCGGCACCTCCGGTCACGACGACGCGGCGCGGGGGTGCGGACAGGAAAGCCGGCTGCTCCCTCATAGGGAGCCACTACCCGACTGCACGGCGAATCATGTGAGCCGCGGAGTCACTTCTCCAGGAGGTGCCAGGTGACGGCGGCGGCGACGGCGTACATCGCGTGCGGCACGAGGTCCGCCGCCCAGTCCTCGGCGCTCCAGGTCCGCGGGTCGGTGACTCCCAGCAGCGTCATCGGTGCGTTGCCCGCCAGCATGGCCAGCGCGCCGGCGACGGCCGCGGTCACGGCAGGGCTGTCCGACCGGAGGCGTGTCCGGAGCAGGCCGGTGCCGACGCCTGCGGCCGTGCCGGCAGCGAGGCCCAGGACCGAACCGGCCTGCCTCAACCGGGCTCCACGTCGGCCGGGCTCGTCGGGCAGGGGCACGTGGAGCAGCCGGGCCAGCCTCTCGACCGT
>DASTPU010000195.1:0-3336 GCA_035762105.1 Nocardioidaceae bacterium
GCCGGCGGTTCCTCGCCGATGGCCGTTGAGACCACCGAAGAGGGGACCTCCCACATGCGCTCACCCACGCTCACCCGGCGGCATGCCGCCGCGACCCTGGCCGCCGGCGTCGCCGTGTCACTCCTGGCCGCGGCGCCGGCCGCCGTCGGCTCGCAGGCCGCCGGCGACGCGTCGTCCGCTCCTGTCGCGCGCACCGTCGCCAAGGTCAGCGGGCCACGCGGGCTCGACATCGGCCCCGGCGGCACGCTGCTGGTCAGCCGCGCGAACGGCAGCTTCGGCTTCGTGCCGCGCTCCGGCGAGCACCGCGGTGAGTTCACCCGGCTCGGCCGGGTGCCCGCCGGCTTCCTGGCCCCCGCACTCGACATGAACCGGCGCGGCCAGATCTTCGTGCTCACCACGGCCGGCGAGCCCGGTGCACGCGGCGCCGCGACGCTCTACCGCTGGACGAGCGAGGAGGGCCGTACGAAGCTCGCCGACATCGCCGCCTACCAGCAGACCGACGTCGACCCGTACGACCTCGAGGACAACCCGACCGAGAGCAACCCCTACGGCGTCGCGGCGCTCGGGAACGGCGGGGCGCTGGTGGCGGACGCCGCCGGCAACGACCTTCTGCGCGTGTCGCCCGACGGGGCGATCACCACGGTCGCGACGGTGATGCCGCGGACCGTGCGGGTCCCGCGCGGCCTCGGCGAGGACGCGCCGCCGGCGGGGACGCGGATCCCCTCGGAGGCGGTGATCACCTCGGTGACCGTCGGCCGTGACGGCAGCTACTACATCGGCGAGCTCCGGGGCTTCCCGGCCACGCCGAGGACGTCGCAGCTGTGGCGGGTCGCCCCGAGCGCAGAGGGCGCGATCTGCAACCCGAGGCGGCCGAACAGCGGCCTGTGCACGCGGGTCGTCGACGACCTGACGTCCGTGGTCGGCCTCCAGTCCGGTCCCAAGGGCCAGATCGTGGTCGCCGAGCTTGCCAGGAAGGGCTGGCTCAAGGCCGAGTCCGGTGACCCGGCCGACGCGATCGGCGCCGTCCGCGTCATCTCCCGCGACCGTGAGGTGCGCCGCGAGCTCGCCCGCGGCGAGATCATGATGCCCGGCGACGTGGCGGTCGACCGGCGGGGCCGCATCTTCGTCACCGCTCCCATCTTCGGCCCGGGCAAGATCCTCCGGGTGCGCTGAGACCCCTGCCTGAGCGGGGAGAGGCCCCCACCGCGGTGCGGTGGGGGCCTCTTCTTGTCCGAATCGCCCCCATCGGCCCGGTTCGTCGTGCGACGCTGCTGGCCTGGCCGTGCGGCTCGCCGTCGTCCGGCCGCAGCACTGTCCCTCTCCGCGGAGGTCGCCGACCGATGATCCCCTACGACACCGTGAGCGGGCTGCCGGCGCTGCTCATCATGTTGCTGGTCCTGGGGCTGGTGTTCGGCACCCCGTTCGCGGCCGGTTGGGGTGTCGGCCGGTGGTTCGGGCGACGTCACGACCAGCGCGCCGCCCTCGACGACGAGGACCGCGCCGAGCTCGCCCGGCTCCGTGAGCTGGTCGGCCAGATCCGCCACGACGCCTACGAGCACATGCGGCTCGACTCGTCGTTCGCCGTCATCGTCGCGGACACGATCCGCACCTCCGAGAGCCGGGCGAACCGGAGCCTCCCCACCGGCCAGTGAGCCCGTGAAGCAGGGAGAGGCCCCCACCCGCGGTGCGGTGGGGGCCTCTTCCTTCGACGGCGAGGAGTCGTCAGTCGAGGTGCTGGTCGAGCGCGGCGCCGAGCCGGGCCGCGGCCTCGCTGACGGTGATCGTGGGCTTCTTGACCTCGCGCGGGTAGTCCTCGAACAGGATGCTGGGGGCCGGCTTCCTTGCCGCCCTCGCTGCCCGCTCGGCCGAGCTGCGGCGCTCGGGCAGGTGCAGCGCG
Organism: Nocardioidaceae bacterium; assembly: GCA_035762105.1. GTDB lineage: Bacteria > Actinomycetota > Actinomycetes > Propionibacteriales > Nocardioidaceae > Nocardioides_C. The sequence continues at coordinate 1,898 of DASTPU010000195.1, forward strand.
GCCTCGACCGCGCGGCAGTCGGAGGTCATCTCGCTGGACGTGGAGGCGTCGTCGTACGCCAAACGCTGGTAGGTCATACGCCTCACGTTAGGGGTTACTCACGGGTCGCCCCAGCGGTACCGACGGGTAGTCTGCTGCGTGTCCCGTCACACCGACAAACACGTCTGAGGTACCCCGTGTCGCTGCTCGTCACCGGCTCCATCGCCACCGACCACCTGATGTCCTTCGGGGGCAAGTTCTCCGACTCCTTGGTGGTCGACCAGCTCGACAAGCTGTCCGTGTCGTTCCTCGTCGACGACCTGGAGGTACGACGGGGCGGCGTCGCCGCGAACATCTGCTTCGGACTCGGCTCGCTCGGTCTCCGGCCCGTCCTCGTGGGCGCGGTCGGCGAGGACTTCGCGGACTACCGGTCGTGGCTGGAGCGGCACAACGTCGACTGCGAGTCCGTGCACGTCTCGGAGACCAAGCACACCGCGCGGTTCGTGTGCACCAACGACGCGACGATGGCGCAGTTCGCCTCCTTCTACCCGGGCGCGATGAGCGAGGCCCGCGAGATCGAGCTCAAGCCCGTGCAGGACCGGGTGGGGGAGGTCGAGTACGTCCTGGTCGGCCCCAACGACCCCGAGGCGATGCTCCGCCACACCGACGAGTGCCGGGACCGTGGCTACCCGTTCCTGGCCGACCCGTCCCAGCAGCTCGCGTTCGGTGACGGCGAGATGATCCGCCAGCTGATCGACGGCGCGACGATCCTGTTCTCCAACGAGTACGAGTCGGCCCTCATCGAGCAGAAGACCGGCTGGTCGGCCGACGAGATCCGCTCCCGGGTCGGCACCTGGGTCGTCACGCTCGGCGCCGCCGGCGTCCGTGTGGAGCGTGAGGGCGAGCAGCCGATCGTCGTACCCGCGGTGCCGGAGGTCGAGAAGGTCGAGCCGACCGGCGTCGGCGACGCGTTCCGGGCCGGCTTCCTGGCCGGCCAGGCGTGGAACCTGTCCCTGGAGAGGTCCGCGCAGCTCGGCTGCCTGCTGGCCGTGCACGTCGTGGAGAAGGTCGGCACGCAGGAGTACACCCTGCACCGCGACGACTTCATCAAGCGCTGCGCCGACGCCTACGGGCTCGAGGCCGCCGAGGAGATCGGCGCGCACGTCCACACCCCCAGGCCCTGACCGCGGACCTGCCGCCGGGCGCCTTGCCGGCCGCCTTGCGGGGCGCCGGCGTCGACGGGTCAGCCGCGCAGGAAGTCCAGCACCGTCCGGGTGAGCAGCTCCGGTGCGGTCAGCTGGGCGACGTGCTGCTGACCCGGCAGCTCGTGGATCCTGGCGTTCGGCAGGGCCGCGGCCACCACGTCGGGGTCCGCCTTGATGTCCTCGGGGCTGTCGCTGCCGACCAGCAGCAGCACCGGGACCCGGACCCTCGCCGCCATCGTGGGGTCGAGGCCCTGC
>DASTPU010000196.1:0-7402 GCA_035762105.1 Nocardioidaceae bacterium
GGCCTTGCGGTAGGTCTTCACCACGCGGTCGACGAGCTGCTTGAGGCTCCACTCACGCGCGTCGGTGCCGACCGCGCCGCGGAAGTACTTCGTGGTCACGATCGTCGAGGCGTTGACCGACCAGAAGTCGGGGAACTCCACACCGCGCTGCTCGAAGACGGCCTCGCCGGTCTTCCAGTTGGTCTGGACGACGTCGCGACGCTCCCAGGTGATCTCGTCGTACGGGTGCACGCCCTCGGTGCTGAAGACCCGGTCGATCTTCAGCCCCTTGTTGTTCTTGCGCCCCGCTCGCGCGGACCCGCTGACCGTCTCCGTCATGTGGTGCTCCTATCCCCTGTTCGCTGACTTCATTGTCGTCTGGCTTGGTGCTGCTGGCTGCTTCTCGTCGCTGTGGTCCGGCGCTTGGTGTTGAGCGCCCATTCAGATCTGGTTGGTTTGCCCGACGCGCCGCTTCCCCACGACGCGCCGGGCAGTCTGTGGTCAGCCTGTCGGCTGAGGTACGACGGACGCCGGGCTCGACTGCGTCGGCACACCGGCATCCGCCTTGGACGCGTCCACCGGAGCCTCGACCGCCGCCGCCTCCAGGACCGACCTCTCGGCCCGGAGCAACGCGATCTCCTCCTCGAACGCATCGGCGCTCTCGAACTGCTTGTAGACGGAGGCGAACCGGAGGTAGGCCACCTCGTCGAGCTCGCGGAGCGGCCCCAGGATCGCCAGGCCCACCTCGTTGGCAGGGACCTCGGCCCATCCCTCGGCTCGCAGCGCGCCCTCGACCTTCTGCCCGAGCTGCGCGAGGTCGTCCTCCGAGACCGGCCGGCCCTTGCACGCCTTCCGCACGCCGGCGATCGCCTTGTCACGGTTGAACGGCTCGGTGGCACCGGAGCGCTTGAGCACGACGAGCTGCATCTGCTCGACGGTGCTGAACCGCTTGCCGCACTCCTGGCAGGTCCTGCGCCGGCGGATCGCGCTTCCGTCGTCCGCGACCCTGCTGTCCAGGACCCGAGTGTCGGTGTTGCGGCAGTACGGGCAGTGCATGTCGTGCCGCTCCTTCCACTCGCTCGTCACGCCTTTACTTCAACACCCAGCACCGACAGTTTCTGCCGCCTTCAGGCATGGCTCGGCCAAGGTCTTGGCACCTCGGATTTCGCCGCCTCCCGGGCTGTTCGCCGGGGGCCTGCCTGTGGGTCGAGCTGTGGGTAACTTGGGGACAAGTAGTAGTCGCCTGTGCAGTTCTCCCCACTACCTGTGGAAAATTACATCGGTGTGACTACTAGATGTAGTGGTAACCGTACGCGGGGCCACTAGGGCACGCAACCTGATCGCCGAAACTGCCCGAACTTCTTTTTCGACTGCGGCAAAACCGCAGGTCAGAGGCGGTTTTCGGAGCCGGATCCGGGCGTGTCGGCGCCTCGGCTCGGCGTGTCGCCGGTAACGCTGGCGGCGCGTGAATCGGTCGCAGCTCGGCGTCGCCAGAGCCCGTTCGTGCCATTCCTCAGTAGTCACAGCAGCCACTCCCGCCTTCGGGCCGCCGACCGCCCTCCTCGGGCCGGCCTCGGCGTCCGCCGTATCGAGTGCCCCGGTGCTGCCGGACAGCAACAACAGGTCCCGGGGAACCGGTCTTGCTGCCGATCCGCCATTTCAACAGCAACAATCGGTCCCCGGGCGCGGAGTTCGTCGTCGCCGCAGCGCCCTCGTCTCGAGATCGACCAGATCTGAGTCTTATGACCTATTGGCGCGGGTCGTGCGGGGTGCGAGGTTGTGTCTCATGACACACACTTCTCGCACCCCAGGTGCTCGCCGCCGCCTGGCTGTCATAGGTACAGCCGCGGCCGCCCTCGCTCTATCGGCTTCTCTAGCACCCGGCACGGCCGTCGCCGGACCGCCCGAGACGTCGAACGACCGTTCCGAAACGGCCCAGGCCCCGATGACCGTCGACGTCATGACCCGCAACCTCTATCTCGGCGCGGACCTCATGCCGGTCATCGCTTCGTTGGCGTACAACCCGCAGACCTGGCCCGCCGGCGTGCCGGCGCCGGACCCGGTGCCGGTCGCCGCGGCGAAGACCTGGGTTGCTGTGCAGGCCACGAGGCCGGCCGAGCGCATGGCCGCCATCGCCGAGGAGATCGCCGCAGCCAAGCCGGCGGTCGTGGGACTGCAGGAGGTCACCACGTGGACGACGTACGCCAACTACAACCCCGCGGACGGCTCCGTCGCGAACCCCACGGTTGCGTACGACTTCCTGCAGCTGCTGCTCGACGCCCTCGCGGAGGAAGGGGTCGTCTACCACGAGGTCGAGGGGGCGACCGCGCACAACTTCGCGTCCGGACCGATCCCCATGATCACCTCACCCACCACCCTCGGAGCCGTCGAGATGTCAGACCGGGACGTGATCCTGCGCCGCGACGACGTCTTGACGACGAAGCCCGAGAGCGGCACGTTCGACACCATCATCGAGTTCCCGCTCGCCGATGGGTCGGTCATTCCGGTGCACCGCGGCTGGGGTTCGGTCGACGTGCGAGACAAGGCCCAGGCGTTCCGGTTCGTCAACGCCCACCTCGAGGCCTTCGGGGTGCCCGGCGTCGACGAGGAAGAGATCCGCGTCGGGCAGGTGACGGAGCTGCTCGCTGCGCATGAGCAGAGCCAGCTGCCCGTCGTCTACGTCGGTGACTACAACTCCGCTGCACCGGCAGGGGACGCCTACGAGCTGCTTGTCGACTCCGTGGGTGAGGACGCCTGGCTGGAGACACAGCCGACCGGCGTCGACGGCGACACCTGCTGCTTCGACGCACAGGTCAGCAACCCGGCTGACCCGCTGACCCAGCGCATCGACCTGGTCGTGGTCGATGACCGTGTCGAGCCAGTCACCACGATGCTCGTTGGTGAAGACTCCTCCGACATGTTCAATGTGGCCGACATCATGCTCTGGCCCTCCGACCACGCCGGTCTGGTGGCGACGCTGGAGATCGCGCACCCGGCCACCTGGCGGCCGGGCGATCGTTCCTGACGCCAGAGCTCCGACGACAGAAACGCCGAAGGCCCAGCCCTATCCCCAGGGGCTGGGCCTTCGGCTTCCTACCGGATCAGGCGCTGAGCGACTTGCCCGCGAACATGTCCGGGCCGAACACCTCGTACCGGATCCGCGTCGACGGGATGCCCCGCCGCACCAGCGACGCACGCACGTCGCGCATGAACGGCAGCGGCCCGCACATGAACACGTCCGCGGACTCCGGGATCTCCACGGCGCTCAGGTCCATCAGACCCGGACGCGCGCCGCGCTCGGTGCCCTTCTCGTCGACGTTCTCGTACCAGGTGAGCACCTCGGCGTCCCCCAGCTCGGACAGCGAGGCCGTGGTCGCGTCGAACAGCGCGTGGCTCGCCGCCGAGCGGTCGGCGTGCGCGAACATCACCTGTCGCTTCTCCCCCCTCAGCGCGAGGTCGTCGAGGATCGCCGCGACGGGAGTGATGCCCACGCCGGCGCTGATCAGCACGAGCGGGTCCTCGCCCTGGTCGAGCACCAGGTCACCGGACGGCGGGCCCACCTCGAGGACGTCGCCGACGGAGACGTGCTCGTGCAGGAACGTCGAGACCATCCCGTCCGGGGCGCCGTCGACACCGCGGAGACGGCGCACCGTGATCTGCAGGGTGTTCTCGCGCGGTCCGGTGGAGACCGTGTACTGCCGCGGCTGGCGGGAGCCGTCCGGCAGCTCGACGAGGACCGAGACGTACTGCCCCGGCTGGTGCGCCGGCACCGCTCCCCCGTCCTCGGGGCGGAAGACCAGTGAGATCGTGTCGGTCGCCTCGTCGATCCGCTCCACGACGACGTGGCGCCGCCACGGCTCGGCCGGGTCGACGTCGGCGAGCGTGTAGAGACGCGCCTCCTCGGCGATCAGCTGGGCGGCGAACAGCCAGTAGACCTCGTCCCAGGCCTGCGCGACCTCCGGGGTCACGGCGTCACCCAGGACCTCCGCGACGGCGTTCATCAGGTGGTGGCCGACGATCGTGTACTGCTCCGGGCGGATGCCGAGCGACACGTGCTTGTGCGCGATGCGCTGCATGACGGGCCGGAACGACGGCGCGTCAGGGTCGATCAGCTGCACGGCGTACGCGACGACCGCCGACGCGAGTGCCTGTCGCTGCTCCCCGTTGGCCTGGTTCCCCCGGTTGAAGATGTTCAGCAGCTCCGGGTGCGCCTCGAACATCGACGGGTAGAAGCGCGACGTGATCGCGACCGCGTTCTCCGCGACGACGCCCGCGGTGGCGCGGACTACGGACTCTGCCTGACGTGACAGCAACAAGTTTGGGCTCCCTCGAGATAGTGGCCGCTCCCTTTACTTTGCGCGGCTCTCGCGGGAACCTACGTGGTCCTGTCTCCGTTGAAAAGGGGACAAAGGTCCCAGGCCGGGTGCGGCGTGGATCACACCCCGCTCGCGGGCGTCAGTAGCCGGAGTAGCTGCTCTCCGTGATCGACACGATGGTGCCCACGGCGATGAGCAGCACGAGCGACCCGATCCCCACCCAGCCCAGGACGATGCCGGCGATCGCCATGCCGTCGCCGTTCTGGTTGCGTTCGCGGATCTGCCTGCGTGCGACGTACCCGAACACCAGCGCCAGGATGCTGCCGATCCAGTAGAGCCACACGATGCCCAGCACCAGGGAGGCGATCGCGAGGCCGTTCGTGGCGCGCTGCGGCAGCGGACCGTAGTACTGCGGCGGGTAGTAGCCCTGCGGCGGCTGCTGTCCCCAGCCCTGCGGCGGTTCCTGTCCCCAGCCCTGCGGCGGCTGCTGGCCGCCGGGCTGCTGCCCGTACGACGGAGGCGGCGGCGGGGTGTCACCGGAGGACGGGTACTGCGGCTGGGACGGGTCCGACACGGCGACGAGGCTCCTGACTTCTCGGGTGGGTCGCGCACAGGCTAGCGGTGTCACGGGGTCGCGGCCGGAGTGCTCTCCGCCGTGGGGGTCGGCGTCGTGGCCTCCGCCGTCGGGCTCGGCGAGGGCTCGACCGGCGCGGTCTCCTCGACCGACGACGTGGCGGTGGGCTCCGCGGTCGGCTGGGCCGTCGTCTCCTCGGGGACCAGCAGGTCCTCCTCCTCGGACTGGCCGGTGGGCGCGCCGGTCGGGGCCTGCTCGTCGGTGACGTCGTTGGAGTCCTCGGCCGCTCCTCCCCCGCCGAGTCCCGGGATCGACGTACGACGGTCGGGGTCGCTGCCGCCGGTGTACGACGACACCGCCCGGCCGGTCAGGAGCTCGAAGACGACGATCACCACCATCGCGACCAGGAACGTGGCCCCCGCCCAGAGCAGGATGCGCTTCCACGGCAGGCCGGCGAGCACCGCGCGCCAGCCGCCCGGCACGGCCTCCGCCTCCTCCTCCTCGAGCACCTCCCGCGCCCGGGCGAGGTCCTCCTCGGCCTCGGCGAGCTGGTGGTCGGCGTCCTCCGGGTCCGAGTCGACCTCGTCATGCGCCTGGCGGATGCGGCGCTGGGCGATGCCGATCCGGGCCGTGGCCACCGTCTGCGCCGAGGCGACGCGTTCCTTGGTCACCTTGAGGTAGTAGGAGTAGACCGCGCTGCCGATGGTCGCGGCCAGGCTTCCGATGGCGGCGCCGACCAGGGTCCCGGCCACGCCGACCGTGGACAGCAGCACCGCCGAGGTCACGGCTGCCAGGGCTCCAGCCATGGACTGGATCCAGTTGATCTCGAGCCGCGTCTTCTCCTCGGTCACTCCTCCCAGTGTCGTCAGGCACACAAGGCCCTGTCCTGTTTGCCGGCCACATTCCGGGGGTATCCCCCGCCCATGGCTCGTAACCGGATCCTCGCGATCATCCAGGCAGGCGGAGCCGGGGGTCGGATGGACGTCCTCACCCGGGAGAGGGCCAAGCCGGCGCTGCCGTTCGCCGGGGTGTACCAGCTCATCGACTTCCCGCTCTCCAACCTCACCCACTCCGGCATCAGCGGCGTGTGGCTCTCGGTGCAGTACCAGGGCGGCATGCTCGAGGAGGAGGTCGCGAACGGCCGGCCCTGGGACCTCGACCGCAACTACGGCGGGCTGCGGCTGCTGATGCCGCAGCAGGGCACCGGCACCGACGAGGAGGAGGGCTTCGCCAGGGGCAACGCCGACCTGCTGTTCCGGATCCGTGACCAGATCCGCGAGGCCGACCCGGAGATCGTGATCGTGCTGAGCGCCGACCACATCTACCGCTTCGACTTCATGAACGCCGTGGAGACCCACCGCGCCAAGGACGCCGAGCTCACGATCGTCACCACCGAGGTCCCGAAGAGCCGCGCCGGCGACCATGCGACGATCGAGGCGAACCGGCTCGGCCGGGTGACGGGGTTCGAGTACAAGCCGAAGCGCCCCAGGACGACGACCGTGGCGACCGAGATCTTCCTGTACTCCCCCGACGTCCTCATCGAGGTCCTCGAGGAGCTCCACCACGAGAAGAGCGCCGACGCCGACGCCGGCGACACCGGCCTCGGGGACTACGGCGAGACCCTCGTGCCACGGCTTGTGGACCGCGGCCGCGTGTTCACCCACCGGCTGCCCGGCTACTGGCGGGACCTCGGCCAGCCGCACCTGTACCTCGCCGCGCATCAGGAGCTCATCACCGGGCAGGCCGACGAGCTGTTCGAGGAGCCGGCGTGGCCGTTCCTCACCCGCCAGCCCCAGCGCGTCGCGGCACGGCTCGAGGCGGGGTGCGACGTCGAGGACAGCCTGGTCAGCCCCGGGTCGAAGGTCGCGGGCGTGGTGCGTCGCAGCGTGCTGGGCCCCGGTGTCGTCGTACGCCCCGGAGCGACCGTCACCGACAGCGTGGTCCTCTCCGACTCCCTCATCGAGGAGGGCGCCGAGGTCGCCTGGGCGGTCGTCGACACCGGCTGTGTCATCGGCGCGAACGCGAAGGTGGGCGACCCGGCAGCCAAGGGCGCAGACGATCCCGACGCGGTGGTGCTGGTCGGCAAGGACTCCCAGGTCGCTGCCGGCGTGACGCTCGAGGCGGGTGCGAGGCTGGAGCCCGGTACGACGGTCTGAGGCGCGCCCGTCCTCGCACGGCCGGGCGGTGTCACGCTAGGCCGAGCGGCGCAACTGCGGTGCTGTCCTGTTCATCGGCCAGCCCAGCCCCCGCGGTCTCGCCGGATCGATCGCGACCATCTCCCAGGTCCGGGAACGCGGTTCCGACGTCCTGCTGGGACACCGCACCGAGGCGGGACCGCATCCGCATGGGCCCGAAGGCGAGCATCAGCATCGTGGCTCGGGAGGTGGCCGACACCGTGACACCGTGCGACCCCTCCGGCGTTGACGTTGACGTTGACCGCGTCGCCCGCAGCGGCGACCCCGGTCTGGATCCTCCCACCGGAGCCCGAGGGCGGCCCAAGTTGCCGTGGACGTCGTCGGGGGCAGCAGCTGCA
>DASTPU010000197.1:0-11993 GCA_035762105.1 Nocardioidaceae bacterium
ATGTAGATGCCGTTGCGCTCGGTCATGATGAAGCGCTTCATCTTCGGGTTCCAACGGCGGGTCTGGTGCCCGAAGTGGACGCCGCTCTCGAGGAGCTGGCGCATGGTGACGACGGCCATGCCGATCGTTCCTCCTGCTATCTGTGACCCTCACGCGGGCACGCGCACGCGGACCTGGTCGGTCACGGTGCGTCGACTCGCGCGGGCGGGTCGCTTCCAGTTGTCGCAGGGAGACGGGTTGTCCCCTGCCCTGACGCCCGGCGCGTTCCCGCCCTCGTGGCTCTGCTCTCGCTGAGACTCGAGGGACTGACGGGGACGACGCCCGTGGATGAGCCGGCGGACCGGCCCGCTCACGGAGACGAGCGTGCGAAGTACAACCAGTGCGGTGTGCACGGGTTGCCACTCGCGAGTCTAGACGAGATAAGGGGCCCGGGGCGAATCGCGCCGAGCCGGTCCGTGCGGGGCCGGACGGCGTCCACAGGGCCTGCTGCGAGCCGCCCGTCCCCAGCGTCGTCACCGCCGTTGGTACGACGCCCTCCACGGTCGGACCCTCGACGCATGACCACCACCATCCTCCACCTCGCCGTTCTGCTCCTCGCGGTCGGCCTGCCGGCACCCATCCCGCCGCTCCCGCCGCCGGCAGCAGGCGCGCTCCAGCAGAGCCCGGCGGAGGGGGTCTGGCCGCTGGACCCACAGCCGGCGGTCGTCGAGAGGTTCTCCCCTCCCCTGTCGCCCTACGGCGCCGGACACCGCGGCGTCGACCTGGCGGGTCGGGCAGGGCAGGTGGTTCGCGCCGCGGCCGGCGGACGGGTGACCTTCGCGGGGTCGCTCGCCGGCCGCGGCGTGGTGGTGGTCAGCCATGGGGCGACGCGGACGACGTACGAGCCCGTCCGCGCGTCCGTGGCCGTCGGCACTCTCGTGGCGGCAGGTGACCGGCTCGGGACGTTGCAGGGGTTCGCGAGCCACTGTGCGCCGGCGGCGTGCCTGCACTGGGGCCTGGTCGAGGGCGAGACCTACCTCGACCCCCTGACCCTGGTCGGAGCAGGTCCGGTCCGCCTCCTTCCGCTCGAGGGCATGGCGCCCGACGCGCCGGTGTCCTGGGCCGCGCCGACGGGCGCCGCGCGCCCGGTGTGAGCTGAGGACGGTTCTCCGGCTCTGCACCCGTCCGCGGCTCACATCCCGCCGCAGGTCCGCCGCGGCGGACCTGCGGCGGCGCGCCGGATGGTCACCCCCCTGGTCGGTGTGTTCGGTGCCGGTCAGGCCCGGGGGTGGGCCTGGCGATAGGCCTGCCGCAACCGGTCGGTGGTGACGTGCGTGTAGATCTGGGTGGTGGCGAGCGAGGCGTGGCCGAGCAGCTCCTGCACCGTTCGGAGGTCGGCGCCGCCTTCGAGCAGGTGCGTGGCAGCGGTGTGCCGGAGCCCGTGCGGACCGAGATCGGGGGCACCGGGCACGTCCGCGAGCCGGGCGTGCACCATGCTCCGCACGGCGCGCTGGTCGATCCGCCGGCCACGGACGCCGAGGAACAACGCCGGACCCGACCCGGTGACGGCGAACTGGGGGCGGCCCACCTCGAGCCACGTGGTCACCGCCTGTTCGGCGGGCCTGCCGTAGGGCACGGTCCGCTCCTTGCGTCCCTTGCCGAACACCCTGACCACGCGTCGCTCGCGGTCGAGGTCGTCGACGTCGAGGCCGCAGAGCTCACCGACCCGGATGCCGGTCGCGTACAGCAGCTCGAGGATCGCGACGTCACGCAGGCCCACCGCGCTGCCGTCGTCGGCCCTCCTGCCGGCGGCCTCGAGCAGCTCGCGCGCCTCGTCGCGCCGCAGGGCCGCCGGCAGCGTGCGGTGCGCCTTCGGGGAGCCGAGCAGCGCGCCGGAGTCGGTCTCGGCGCGGCCGGTGCGCAGCGCCCAGGCGGTGAACACCCGGACAGCGGTCGCCCGTCGCGCGATGGTCGTCCTCGCCAGGCCGCGGGTCTGCTGAGTGGCCAGCCAGCTGCGCAGCGTGCGGACGTCGAGGGAGGTCAGGTCCGTGTGGCCGAGCTTGGCGGCGTGCCCGAGCATGCCTGCGATGTCTGCCGCGTAGGCACGGACCGTGTGCGGCGTGAGGTCGCGCTCGGAGGCCAGGTGTCGCTCGTAGTCGGCGAGGGCCGCGGCCATCGGCTCGGGCAGAAGAGGCTCGTCGGCTCCTGCCACCTCCTCCGTCCCCCTGCCCGGAGGGACGCCCGTCTCGTCGTGGCTCACAGCCCGAGGTTACGACGCCTCCCGCCGCACACCTTGCTGCCCGCGCGGCGCGTCCGCATCTCCTCCCCCACTGCTCGCTCCGCACGGCCGCATGAGACGCCCGGCTCAAGCCGAGGCGGCCGATGCCCCTCCACGCCGCCAGCCTGTGGCCGTCCGCTCGACGAGCCCCAGCGCCAGCAGCCGCTCCACAGCGGCGGACACGTCGCGCACGGCGATCCCGGCCGCCCTGGCGAGGGAGTCCGCACCTGCCGGCTGCACCACTGGCACGGCGTCGAGGACCTGCCGCTCCCGGTCGGTGAGCTGGTCCTCCGCCTTGACCGGGCCGCGCACCGGCTCGCTCAGGAACGACCCGCTCGGCGAGAGCAGCTCGAGCACGTCCTCTCCGCGGGTCACGAGCGCCGCCCCCCGGTTGCGGATCAGCTCGTGCACTCCTTCGGACGGCGCGCTCGTCACCGGTCCCGGGACCCCCATGAGCACCCGGTTCAGCCGCACGGCCCAGTTGGCGGTGTTGAGCGCGCCGCTGCGGGCAGCGGCCTCCACGACGACCGTGCCCTGGGAAAGCGCGGCGATCAGCCGGTTGCGAGAGAGGAACCGCAGCTTCGTCGGTGCGGACCCAGGAGGCAGCTCGGACACCACCACGCCCGTGTCGGCGATGTAGTCGAGGAGGTTGCGGTGGGCCGACGGGTACGCCCGGTCGACACCGCAGGCGAGGACGGCAACCGTGGGTCCCTTCATCGCGAGCGCCCCGCGGTGGGCCGCCTGGTCGATCCCGAACGCGGCTCCCGACACGACCGTCAGGCCGTGCTCGGCCAGGTGGGCGGCGACCGAGGACGCAACCCCGGCGCCGTAGGTCGTCGCGGAGCGCGAGCCCACGATCGCCGCAGCACGCCGGCAGGCCTTGTCGAGACGCATGGGGCCCTTTGCCCAGAGCCCGAGCGGCGCTCCCCCGCGTTGCTGCAGCGGCTCCGCACCGTCGAGGTCGCTGACACCGGCCGGCCACTCGGCGTCCTCCGGGCACACGAAGCGGATGCCCTGGGACCGCGCCTGCTCGAGGTCCCGTGCCGGGTCGAGCCCGCGGAGCCTCGCCGCGACGTCGGTGTACACCCCTGCGACGTCCTGCTCCGAGCGCAGCAGCTCGTAGACCTTCTCGGCGCCGAGCTGCGCGACGAGGCTGCTCAGCCGGACGTCGCCCGGCTCACTGAGCCGGCTCAGCGCGACTCGGGCCAGCCGCTCGCTCATCCGGCCACCGCCTCGACCGCCGAGAGCATCAGCGGCTCACCCGTCCGGAGCCGAAGGGCCGTGTCGACCTCCGCCACGCCCGGCCGGTCGGCCCCTCGGAGGTCGGCGACGGTCCAGGCGAGGCGGTGCACCCTCGTCGCCCCACGGCGCGTGAGCTGACCGGCGTAGACGCGGTCGTCGACGAGCTTCTCCGCGTCCTCGGGGAGGGGCCACCGGTCCCGCAGCACCGGGCCCGGAACCGCACTGTTGAGCCGCCAGCCGGTGCCGGCGTACCGACCGGCCTGCCGCTCGCGGGCAGCGGCGACCCTGGCCCGCACCTGCGCGGAGGACTCCTTCGGCGTGAGCTTGTCCCTGCGGTCGAGCTCACTGAGCGGCTCGAGGTGACGCACGATGTCGATCCGGTCCGCGATCGGACCGCTGATCTTGCGTCGGTACTCCCGCCGGTGCACCTCCAGGCACGTGCAGCGGTTGTCACGGTTGGTCGGGTGGTACTCGCCGCAGGGGCACGGGTTGCAGGCCAGGACGAACATCGTCCGGGCCGGGAACGTCGCGATCTCGTCGCCTCGCGCGATCGTGACCTCGCCGCTCTCCAGCGGCTCGCGCAGGCCCTCGATGATGTCGGCCTGGAAGAGCGGGAACTCGTCGAGGAAGAGCGCGCCGGTGTGAGCGCGGCTGACCTCGCCCGGGTGCACCCGGCCGCTGCCGCCGCCGAGCATGCCCGTCCGGGTGGCGGAGTGGTGGGGCGCCCGGAACGGCGGCCGGGTCATCACCGTCTGCCCCGGGGGCAGGCACCCGGCGAGGGAGTAGATGGCGCTGAGCTCGAGCGCCTCCTCGAGCGTGAGGTCCGGCAGCAGGCCGGGCAGCCGCTCCGCCAGGGTGGTCTTCCCCGCACCCTTCGGCCCGGACAGCATCACGTGGTGCCCACCGGCCGCGGCGACCTCGAGGGCGTACTTCGCCTCGGCCATGCCCATCACGTCGGAGAGGTCGACCTGCTCGATGCGGTCCTCCCCGCGCCATGTGAGCAGCGGCCCGGGGGCCAGCGGTTGGACGGGCTGTGCCTCCGGCACGGGCTCGTCCCGGAGGAGCGCCACCACCTGGGCCAGCGACCGCGCGCCGAGCACGGTCATGCCCGGGATCATCGCGGCCTCCTCGACCTGGGGCTCGGGGACCACCACGCAGCCGATGCCGCGGGCCGAGGCGGCCATCGCCATCGGCAACACGCCGGGGACCGCGCGGAGCCGGCCGTCGAGGGTCAGCTCGCCGATGAAGACCACACCGGCGAGCGAAGCGACGGGCAGAGTGCCGGACGCGGCGAGGACGGCGACGGCGATCGCGAGGTCGAAGTGCGGGCCCCGCTTGGGCAGGTCGGCAGGCGAGAGCAGGATCGTGACGCGCCGCGTGGCGGGCCAGTCGAAGCTGCTGTTCGTGACCGCGGCGCGGCACCGGTCACGCGCCTCGCTCACCGAGGCGTCCGGCCGGCCGACCATCGCGGTCTTGACCACCCCCTGCGACACGTCGACCTGCACGTCGATCACGTGGCCGTTCGCTCCCTGCAGCGTGATCGTCCGGGCCGTGGCGACACCCATCAGGCCACCCCGCGCACGTGGTCCACCTCGACGGGGCCACTGGGTGGGACGAGTACGCCGACGAGGTCGATGCGCACCTCGTCGGGGTGGATCGCGTGGTCGGTCAACCATCGTGCGGCGAGCCTTCGCAGGCGCGCGGCCTTCCTCTCCGTCACCGCTTCCAGGGGTGCGCCGAAGGCCAGGGACGAGCGGGTCTTCACCTCGCAGACGACCAGGATCCGGCCGTCACGGAGGACGAGGTCTATCTCGCCCATCTCGCAGCGCCAGTTGCGGTCGAGGAGCACCATCCCGTGCTCGGTGAGATGCCGGGCGGCGAGCGCCTCGCCGTACGCCCCGAGGGTGGAGCGCTGTCGTGCAGTCGTTGTCATCTCGCGAACCTCCTGACCGAAGGCTCGCCCGGACCGGCGACGGGGACGAGAGTCCGGGAGCAGCGCTGGGGACAACCGGCACAGGGTCCGTCCTGTGGACCGAAACCGGCCTCCGGCTCGGGAGCGGCGGGAGACGAACGGTGAGGAGTCAGACCTTGGGCGGCTCGAGCTCCGACTGGTTGAGCTCCTCCACGTTGACGTCCTTGAAGGTGAGCACCTTGACGTTCTTCGCGAAGCGGGCCGGTCTGTACATGTCCCAGACCCAGGCGTCGGTCATCGACACCTCGAAGAAGACGTCGCCGGCCTCGGTGCGCGCTTTCACCTCGACCTGGTTGCACAGGTAGAACCGACGGTCGGTCTCGACGACGTACTTGAAGATCCCCACCACGTCGCGGTACTCGCGGTAGAGCTGGAGCTCCATCTCGGTCTCGTACTTCTCGAGATCCTCGGCGCTCATCGTGCGTCCTCCGCTTCCAGAACCGGCATGGGGGCTTCCTCGTGCTCATTGTCGACCAGACCCTCGACGCGGCGCACGTTGACGAACCGACGGCGGTGGACCGGACACGGGCCGTGCTTCTCGAGCGCAGCGGTGTGGCTGGTGGTGATGTACCCCTTGTGCGTGGCGAAGTCGTACTGCGGGAAGACCTCGTGGAGGTCGGTCATGATCCGGTCCCGGGTCACCTTGGCGATGACCGAGGCGGCGGCGATGCAGGCGGTCACCCGGTCGCCCTTCCACACCGCGAGCCCGGGGACCTCCAGCCCGTCGACGGGGAACCCGTCCGTCAGCACGTACGACGGACGCTCGTCGAGCCGCGCGAGCGCCCTACGGAGGGCCTCGACGTTCGCGACGTGCATGCCGATCCGGTCGCACTCCTCCGGCTCGACCACCACCACCGACCACGCCAGCGCGCGGCGCACGACCTGGTCGTAGCACCGCTCACGCGCCAGCGGGGTGAGCAGCTTCGAGTCGGCGAGCCCGGGGACCTCCCCGCGGCGCCCCTCGGGCAGGATCACGGCCGCGGCGACCAGTGGGCCCGCGCAAGCCCCCCTGCCCGCCTCGTCGACGCCGGCGATCGGGTCGAGGCCGGCGCGTCGCAGCGCCCGCTCGTAGCCGTACAGGCCGGCGTCGCGGCGGATGGTGAGGCCGCGAGGCAGCACGCTCATGGCGCCGCGCCCACCGACTCGAAGGTCGCCGGCCGCTCGATCATCGTGGCGTTGCTCCACGGCCAGACCACCATGAACACCTTGCCGACCACGTCGTCCACGGGGATGAAGCCGCCGCCCGGGTCGCCGAGGTGGACGCGGGAGTCCGCGGAGTTGGACCGGTTGTCGCCCTGGACCCAGAGGTAGCCGTCGGCCACCTCGACGTCGAAGCGGATCAGCGAGGGCTTCTCCCCCTCCGCCAGGTAGGACTGCTCGTGGAGCGGGACCCCGTTGACGGTGATCCGGCCCTGCTCGTCGCAGCAGACCACCCGGTCTCCCCCCACACCGATCACCCGCTTCACCAGGTGCCCGCCGGTCGGGTACAGCCCGAACATCTCCAGGGTCCGCGCGAAGGGTCCGTCAGCGGTGCGCACCTCACCCGGGTTCAGCCAGCCGCCGGGGTCGGAGAACACCACGATGTCGCCGCGCTGCGGCTCGCCCTGCCAGTACGACACCTTCTGGACCAGGATCCGGTCGTCGAGCACCAGGGTGTCGTTCATCGATCCCGAGGGAATGTAGAACGCCTGCATGAAGAACGCCTTGATCACGACGGCGAGTACCAGGGCCATGCCGAGCAGGAGGAACATCTCCTGCCAGATCGGCATCTCCTTCCGCCGCTTGGCCCGGCCACCTGCTGGGGTCGGGCGCGGGAGCGCGGGAGCGGCCTGGGAAGCAGAAGACCGCGACCCGGTCACGGGGTCGCGGTCCACGTTCTGCGGTGCGTCGTCGGTCACGCAACGAGCCTAACCAACGACGGTTCAGCTGGCGGGCGTAGCCTCGCGCTTCTCCTTGATCTTCGCAGCCTTGCCGCGGAGGTTGCGAAGGTAGTACAGCTTGGCGCGACGGACGTCACCGCGGGTGACGACCTCGATCTTCTCGAAGATCGGGGAGTGCAGCGGGAAGGTGCGCTCGACGCCGACTCCGAAGGAGACCTTCCGGACGGTGAAGGTCCGGCCGATCCCGGAGCCCTGCACGCGGATGCAGACGCCCTGGAACACCTGGATACGCGAGCGGTTGCCCTCGACGACCTTCACGTGCACCTTGAGGGTGTCGCCGGCGCGGAACTCGGGGATGTCGTCGCGCTTCGCCGTAGCTGCGAGCGTGTCGATGACGTTGGTCATGGCAGTCTCCTCGTCGGCGCCACAGGTCACCCACGGTTCTGGTCTTGCGGGATCGTCGAAGGTCCGTCGTGTCATCGCACGGCACGCCCCCTGTGGCAGGTGTGCCGTCGGCTCCCGTCGCCGTCGGAGGGCGCCCGGGCAGCCGTGATGCGCTGGACCGAGGGTCAAGTCTGCCACAGCGCTCACTCGGCCGTGAAATCGGCGAGGACCTCCCGGTCCCGGTCGCTGAGCGCCTCGACGGGCATCTGCGCGATCAGGTCCGGCCGTCGTTGCGCCGTACGCCTGAGTGCCTGGTCCCGGCGCCACCGCGCGATCTGGGCGTGGTGACCGCTGAACAGCACCTCGGGTACGTCCAGACCGCGCCAGCTCGGGGGCTTCGTGTAGACCGGGTACTCCAGCAGGCCGTCGCCGCCGTGCGACTCCTCGGCGAGCGAGTCGGGGTTGCCCATGAACCCGGGCAGCAGGCGTACGACGGCCTCCACGACCACCAGGGCCGCGACCTCGCCGCCGTTGAGGACGTAGTCCCCGATCGACACCTCGCGGACCCGCATCCGGGTCCGGTAGTGGTCCATCACCCGCTGGTCGATGCCCTCGTAGCGCCCGCAGGCGAGCACGAGCCACTCCTCGCGGCTCAGCTCCTCCGCCATCTGCTGGGTCAGCCGGTCCCCGGAGGGTGTGGGGACCAGCAGCAGCGGGTCCCCCGCGCCCGCTGCCGAGATCTGGTCGAGCGCCTCGCCCCACGGCTCGGGCTTCATCACCATGCCGGCGCCCCCGCCGTACGGGGTGTCGTCCACCGTGTGGTGACGGTCGTGCGTCCACTTGCGCAGGTCGTGCACGTGCACGTCGAGCAGCCCGGACGCCTGGGCCTTGCCCGCGAGCGAGAGGCCGAGCGGTGCGAGGTACTCGGGGAAGATCGACACCACGTCGATGCGCATGGCTCAGGCGCCGCCTTCCTCGTCCTCCACCGCCGGCGCGAGCAGCCCGGGCAGGTCGTGCACGACGACCCGTCCCCCGGCCACGTCGACCTCGGGCACCAGCTCCGACACGAACGGTACGAGGATCTCGCGCCCGTCGGGGGCCTTGACCGAGAGCAGGTCCTGGGCCGAACCGTGGACCACCTCGGCGAGCTCGCCGACCTCGGCGCCGTCGGCGGTGACCACCCGCAGCCCCACGAGCTGGTGGTCGTAGAACTCCTCGGGGTCCTCCGGCTTCTCGTCCGGGTCCACCTCGACCGCGAGCAGCAGCCCGCGTACCGCCTCGGCGACGTTGCGGCCGGCCACCTCCTCGAAGGTGACCAGCAGCCGCGACTGGTGCCAGCGCGTGGAGCGGACGGTCAGCGACGCCGGTCGGTCCGGCCCGTGGGGCGCACCGCCCTGCGGCGCCTGGGTGCGCAGGACCGCCCCGTCGGCGAAGCGCCGCTCGGGCTCGTCGGTGCGCAGCTCGACCGAGACCTCGCCCTTGACGCCGTGGGGCTTGCCGATCCGCCCGACCACGACCTCCGTGCCCGCCATGTGACTCCCTTGTCGTTCCTCACAACGCACGAGTGGGGAGGCCGGTCCGGCCTCCCCACTCTGCTACGTCGGTCCTGTGACGTGTCAGCGCCTGCGGTCGACGTCGACGAAGTCCACGCGGACCCCGCCTCGACCCGCGAGCGCACCCATCACGGTGCGGATCGCGGTGGCCGTGCGACCGCCACGGCCGATCACCTTGCCGAGGTCCTCGGGGTGCACACGCACCTCGAGGAGCGAGCCTCGCCGCAGCTGCTTGTCGCGGACGTCGACGTCGTCCGGGTGGTCGACGATCCCGCGGACCAGGTGCTCGAGCGCCTCGGTGAGCATGGCGATCAGGCCTTCTCCTCGGACTGCGCCTGAGCGTCGGCGTCGACAGCCTTGGTCTCCTCCGCCTCGGCCTGCTCGGTCGCACCCTCGGGGGTCTCGACACCAGGCGTGAGGTCGGCGGCGGGGGCCTCGGCGGCCTCCTCCTTGGGAGCCTCGGTCTTCTTGGCCTTCTTGGTGACCGCCTCGGCCCTGGGCTCGCTGGCGGCCTCCTTCAGCGCCTCGTTGAAGATCTCGGCCTTGTCGCGCTTGGGAGCAGCCGTCTTCAGGGTGCCCTCGGCACCGGGCTCACCCTTGAACTTCTGCCAGTCGCCGGTGACCTTGAGGATCGCGGCGACGGCCTCGCTCGGCTGCGCGCCGACGCCGAGCCAGTACTGCGCCCGCTCGGACTCGACCTCGATGAACGAGGGCTCCTCCTTGGGGTGGTACTTGCCGATCTCCTCGATGACCTTGCCATCGCGCTTCTTACGGGAGTCGACGACGACGACACGGTAGTGCGGCGCACGGATCTTGCCCATGCGCTTGAGACGGATCTTGACTGCCACGAGTGTGGTGTCTCCTTGAGAGCTTGTGAGTTGGTGAGCGTCCCGCACCATGTGGGGCAAGGCCGGGACCGCTGCGCTGTGTCACGCACGACCGGGTGAGAGGGTCCGGGCGCGCACGACTCAGTCGGTCATTCTGCCAGACGGCCCCGCCCCAGCTCCAATCGAGCGGGGTGGGGCCGTCCACCCGCTCGTCAGGAGACGCCCTCAGCGGCGAGCAGCGCGTCGCGCTCACGGCGCCGCTCACGCTGCTCGTCGGGGTCCGGCACCGGCACCGCGGCGACCAGGCGCCGGGTGTAGGGGTCCTGCGGCTCGAAGACGATCTGCTCGCGCGGACCGACCTCGACGAGCTTGCCGTAGCGCATCACGGCGATCCGGCTGGCGACCATCTCGACGACCGCGAGGTCGTGGCTGATGAACAGGCAGGCGAAACCGTGCTGCTCCTGCAGGTCCTGGAACAGCGAGAGCACGCGGGCCTGCACCGACACGTCGAGCGCCGAGGTGGGCTCGTCTGCCACGAGCATCTTCGGCTCGAGGGCCAGCGAGCGGGCGATGCCGACGCGCTGACGCTGGCCGCCGGAGAGCTCGTGGGGATAGCGGTTGCGCATCGCCCGCGGCAGCTGGACGTCGTCGAGAAGCGCCTCGACCCGCTCGTCGAGCTGCTTGCCCCGGAGCTTCGCGTGCAGGAAGAGCGGCTCGCCGATGGACTCACCGATCGGCAGGCGCGGGTTCAGCGAGGAGCCCGGGTCCTGGAAGACGATGCCGACCTGGCTACGCAGCGGCCGCAGGTCCTTGGCCTTCGCCCTGCCCATGTCCACACCGGCGACGTCCAGGGTGCCACCGGCCACGGGCAGCAGGCCGACGACGGCTCGGCCGATGGTGGTCTTGCCGGAGCCCGACTCGCCCACGAGCCCGACCACCTCGCCCTGGTGGATGGTCAGGTCGACACCGTCCACCGCGCGGAACACCGGCTGCGACCCGCGCTTGGGGTACTCCAGCACCAGGTCGCGCATCTCGACGACGACCGGCCGCCCGTCGGTGAGCGCCGGAGCCTCGGCGACGGCCGCCCCTCCCCTGCGGAAGGCCTCGTGGCCACCGCCGGCCTCCTCCTCGCCCTGACGCGCCGCGTGCCGTCCGAAGTGCGGCACCGCCGCGAGCAGCTGCTGGGTGTACTCGTGCTGAGGGCGGTGGAAGATCTCGTCCGCGCTGCCGGTCTCCACGATCCGGCCGTCCTTCATGACGATGATCCGGTCCGCCATGTCGGCGACGACACCCATGTCGTGCGTGATCAGCACGATGCCGGCGTCGATGCGGTGCCGCAGGTCCTGCATCAGCTTGAGGATCTCCGCCTGCACGGTCACGTCGAGCGCGGTGGTCGGCTCGTCGGCCACCAGCAGCTTGGGCTCGCAGGCGAGGGCCTGCGCGATCATGGCGCGCTGGCGCTGACCGCCCGAGAGCTGGTGCGGGAAGTTGTCGAAGCGGCGCTCGGGCTCGGGGATCTCCACCATCCGGAGCAGCTCGAGCGCGCGCTCCCTGGCCTCCTTCGGGCTCATCGTGAAGTGGGCCCGCAACGTCTCGACGATCTGGAACCCGATCGTGTACACGGGGTTGAGCGCGGTCATCGGCTCCTGGAAGATCACCGAGATCTCGTTGCCGCGGATCTCGCGGATCCCGGCCCCGGACAGACCGATGAGCTCCTTGCCGTGGAGCCTGGCGCTGCCGGTGGCGCGCCCGTTCGGTGGCAGCAGGCCGACCAGCGACATCGACGACTGCGTCTTGCCGGAGCCGGACTCGCCCACGATGGCGAGGACCTCGCCGGCGTCGACGTGGTAGCTCACGTCGATCGCCGCGGGGTACCAC
>DASTPU010000198.1:0-18502 GCA_035762105.1 Nocardioidaceae bacterium
GAAGTTGAGGATCTCGCGGTCCCGCTCGGAGAGCTCGTCGGCCGAGGGAGCGTCCGGGGCCTGGTTGAGGGCGTTGGCGGCATCCATCTGTGTCGACTCCTGCGAAGGCTCGGGACTGGCGTTCGCGCTCCATCGTAGGCGCGAACCACAACGATGTCATTTGCATCGCGCGTTTCGTGCGCGGTGTCATCGTGGCATGTCGACCCCTTTCGCACCCCTCCCGCCCCTCGACGTGGACGCCGGTCCGACGCTCGCCGAGCCACTGCCCTCCGACCGTCCGGTGCGCTGGGGGATCCTCGCCACCGGCAAGATCGCCCGCGGCTTCGCCGAGAACCTCGCGCTGCTCCCCGACGCCGACGTGGCCGCGGTGGCGTCGAGACGGCTGGAGAGCGCCGAGGAGTTCGCCGAGGCGTACGGCGGACCCCGCACCCGGGCCTACGGCTCGTACGACGAGCTGGTCGCCGACCCCGACGTCGACGTCGTGTACGTCGCGTCGCCGCACGCGCTGCACCACGAGCACACGATGCTCGCCTTCGACGCCGGCAAGCCGGTCCTGTGCGAGAAGGCGCTGACCATGAACGCCCGGGAGGCCGAGGACCTCGTCCGGGTCGCCCGGGAGCGCAACCTGTTCTTCATGGAGGCCATGTGGATGCGCTGCAACCCGGTGATCCGCCGGGTGCAGCAGCTCGCCGAACGCGGTGACCTCGGCCGGATCCAGCAGGTCCGGGCGGACCTGGGCTTCCTCGTCGACAAGCCGGAGACCGACCGGCTGCTCGCACCCGAGCTCGGCGGCGGCGCCCTGCTGGACATGGGCGTCTACGTGCTGACCTTCGCCCACATGTTCCTCGGGGACCCGGAGAAGGTCGAGGCGGTGGCGGAGATGTCCCCCAGCGGCGTGGACCTCAACCTCGCGCTCAGTCTCGGCTGGCAGGGCGGAGCGGTGGCCGCGCTGTCGTCCACGATGACCGCGTGGTCGCCGCGCAGCGCCTCGATCGCCACCGACCGTGGCCGCATCGACCTGTACGACGGGTTCCACCACCCGACCGAGGCGAGCTGGACCGAGGCCGGGGAGACCCACCTCATCCACGAGGAGGTGATCGGCACGGGCCTCGCCCACGAGGCCGCCGAGGTGATGCGGTGCCTGCGCAACGGCGAGATCGAGAGCCCGCTCGTGCCGCACGAGGACAGCCTGGCGATCATGCGGCTGATGGACCGGGTCAGGGAGAGGATCGGGCTCCGGTACGCGGCGGACGAGGTGAGCGTGTGAGCCCTGCTCGTACTAGGGTCGAGACGTGAGCCCCTCCGACGCACCGAAGATGTCCGCGGACCTGGTCATCGTGGCCAACCGGCTGCCGGTGGACCGGGTGGTCAACCCCGACGGGAGCAGCGACTGGCGCCGCTCCCCCGGCGGGCTCGTCACCGCCCTCGAGCCGGTGATGCGCGCCAACGACGGCGCGTGGATCGGCTGGCCGGGCGGCACGGAGCAGGATCTCGAGCCGTTCGTCGAGGATGGGCTCTCGCTCGTGCCGATCCCGCTGTCCGAGTCCGAGATCGAGGAGTTCTACGAGGGCTTCTCGAACGCGACCCTCTGGCCGCTCTACCACGACGTCGTCGCCAAGCCGGAGTTCCACCGTGAGTGGTTCGACGCCTACGTCACGGTCAACCGCCGGTTCGCGGAGAAGGCAGCCGAGGTCGCAGCGGAGAGCGCCACGGTCTGGATCCACGACTACCAGCTCCAGCTGGTCCCGACGATGCTGCGCGAGCTGCGTCCGGACCTGCGGATCGGGTTCTTCCTGCACATCCCGTTCCCGCCGGCCGAGCTCTTCCAGCAGCTGCCGTGGCGGCGGCAGATCCTCGAGGGCCTGCTCGGCGCGGACCTCGTGGGCTTCCAGCGGCCCGGTGCGGCGCAGAACTTCGTGCGCCTGGTCCGCCAGCGGGTCGGCCACAAGACGCACCGCGACCTGGTCTACCTGCCCAACGGCCGCACGGTCCTCGCGGGCGCCTTCCCGATCTCGATCGACGCGGAGGGCCTCGAGGAGCTGGCCCGGTGCGAGTCGGTGCAGCAGCGGGTCAAGGAGCTGCGCGAGCAGCTCGGGAACCCGAAGAAGGTGCTCCTCGGCATCGACCGGCTCGACTACACCAAGGGCATCTACGCACGGCTGCGCGCGTTCAGCGAGCTCCTCGCCGAGGGGCACCTCGACGTCGAGGACGCGGTGTTCGTGCAGGTGGCCACGCCGTCGCGCGAGCGCGTCGAGCAGTACCGCGTGCTCCGCGACGAGATCGACCGCCTCGTCGGCCGCATCAACGGTGACCTCGGCCGGATCGGTCGCCCGGCGATCCACTACATGCACTCCTCCTACCCGCGCGAGGAGATGGCCGCGCTCTACCAGGTCGCGGACATCATGGTGGTCACGCCGCTGCGTGACGGCATGAACCTCGTCGCCAAGGAGTACGTGGCCTGCCGGTTCAACGACGACGGCGCGCTGGTGCTCTCTGAGTTCGCGGGCGCCGCCGACGAGCTGCGCCAGGCCTTCCTGATCAACCCCTACGACATCAACGGCATGAAGGCCACGATGCTCGAGGCGATCAACGCCAGGCCCAAGGACCTCCAGCGACGGATGAAGGCGATGCGCAAGACGGTCGCGGAGCACGACGTGTCCGACTGGGCGTCAGGGTTCCTCGAGGCGCTGTCCCGGGAGCTGCCCACGCACCACAAGACGCTGCGCCCGGCACGCCGCAGCTGACCGTCCGCACCCGGCACGCCTCAGCCCTGGGCGGTCGGCGACGCGGGTGCCGACTCGCCCTCCGGTGCGCCGGACATCAGCGCGGTGATCTCGGCGGCCTGGGCATCGGAGACGCGGCCCCAGCCCGGCTCGTACTCGTAGACCTCGCGCAGGGGCCGGGCCCAGTCGTGCCCGTGGAGCACGTCGATGTCGTCGGCGTCGATCAGCGCCGGGTGCGCGACGCCGCAGGACTCGGCGACCTTGAGCAGGTCCCGGCGCAGGGTCTTGACGTAGTTCGCCGCCCGGACCGACTTCAGGGCGGGGTCGAGGCCGTGGGAGAGCCACGGGTCCTGGGTGGCGACGCCGGTCGGGCACTTGTCGGTGTGGCACTTCTGGGCCTGGATGCAGCCGATCGACAGCATCGGCTCGCGGGCGACGTTCAGCATGTCGACCCCGAGCGCCATGGCCACGACCGCGTTGTCCGGCAGCCCGAGCTTGCCGCCGCCGATGAACGTGACGTCGTCGGTGAGGCCGGCTTGCGCGAAGATCCGGTACACCCGGCTGAAGCCGACCCGGAACGGCAGCGACACCGAGTCGCTGAACACCAGCGGCGCGGCTCCCGTGCCGCCCTCGCCGCCGTCGATGGCGATGAAGTCGACGCCGCGGTCGCGAGCGCTCATCTGCGCGGCGAGGTCCTGCCAGAAGGTGAGGTCACCGACGGCGGACTTGATCCCGACGGGCAGCCCGGTCTCGTCCGCGAGCAGCTCGACCCAGTCGAGCATGCTGTCGACGTCGCTGAACTCCGCGTGCCGTGACGGGCTGATGCAGTCCACGCCCTCGCGGATGCCACGGATCTCCGCGATCTCGGGAGTGACCTTGGCGCCGGGGAGGTGACCGCCGAGGCCTGGCTTCGCGCCCTGGCTGAGCTTGATCTCGATCGCCTTCACCGGGGCGGAGGCGACGAGCTCCTTGAGTCGCTGCAGGTCGAACCTGCCGTCCTCGTCGCGCACGCCGAAGTACGCCGTACCGATCTGGAAGATGAGGTCGCCGCCGTTGCGGTGGTACGGCGAGAGCCCGCCCTCGCCGGTGTTGTGCATGCAGCCGGCCAGTGCCGCTCCGCGGTTGAGCGCCTCGATCGCGGGAGCGGACAGGGATCCGAAGCTCATCGCCGAGACGTTCACCAGCGAGCTCGGCCGGAACGCCCGCCGACGGTTGCGAGGGCCCCCGAGGACCTTCGCCGACGGCAGCGGGGTCTCCTCCCCCGCCTTCGGGTGGGAGGGCGGCACGACATCGGAGAAGGTCCGGTGCTTGATGATCGGGTAGCCCTCGGTGTGCTCGACGTCGTTGTCGGTGCCGAAGCCGAAGTAGTTGTTCTCCAGCTTCGACGAGGCGTAGACCCACCGCCGCTGGTCCCTGCTGAACGGGCGTTCGGAGTTGTTGTCGGTGACGATGTACTGCCGCAGCTCCGGCCCGACCGCCTCGAGCATGTAGCGCCCGTGACCGAGCAGCGGGAAGTTCCTCAGCAGCGCGTGCTTCTTCTGGACCAGGTCGTAGGTGGCCAGTCCGGCGAGGGCCGCGACGGGCGCCGACTTCAGGGCTCGGGACCATCTCATGCCCCCGGTTGTACCCAGCCTGCGTTGTTTACGCGGCGGTATCCTCGGCGCATGGATCTGATCCCCAAGCCGGACCAGGTCGTCTCGGCGGCCAGCAACGTGGCCCACAAGATGTTGTACGGCGGTGTGGCCGACCTGCGTCCGATGCCCAGGACGCTGATCGACGACGGCATGCTGCGCGAGGTCTACCACTACCGGCCGCAGGGTCGCGTGAAGGAGTCGGGCGACCCCGTCCTCCTCGTCACGCCGCTCGCCGCCCCCGCCATCTGCTTCGACCTGCGGCGGGGCTGCTCCCTCGTCGAGCACCTCGTCACCTCGGGCCGCCGCACCTACCTCGTCGAGTACGGCGAGATCTCCTTCGCCAACCGGACCCTCGGCCTCGAGCACTGGGTCGACGAGGTGATCCCCGCCGCCATCCGCGAGGTCAGCGAGCACGCCGGCGGACGGCCGGTGCACGTGGTCGGCTGGAGCCTAGGCGGGATCTTCTCGCTGCTCGTCGCAGCCGACCGCACCGACCTGCCGATCGCCTCGCTCACGGTGCTCGGCTCCCCCGTGGACGTCACCAAGGTGCCGCTGATCGCCCCGATCCGGCCGCTCCTGCACCTCACCGGTCCCGAGGGCGGCGGGCTCGTCACCCAGCTCTACCGGGTGATGGGCGGTGCCCCGAAGCCGCTGGTCCGCCGGGCGTTCCAGCTCAGCAGCTTCAACAAGCTCGTCACCAAGCCGCTCGCGATGGCCGTGAACCTCGACGACACCGACTTCCTCGCGCAGGTCGAGGCGGTGGACCGGTTCACGCAGAACATGACCGGCTACCCCGGTCGCAGCTTCGGCCAGATCTACCACCGGATGATCAAGGGCAACCAGCTCGCCACCGGTGTCGTCCGCATGGACGACAAGCGCGAGATCGCGCTCGAGAACATCAAGGTCCCGATGCTGGTCTTCGCCGGCGCGAACGACGGGATCGCCCCGGTCCAGTCGATCCGGCCGATGGTGGACCTCGTGCCCAACGCCAGGTCCGTCCGCTTCGAGGTCGTCCCCGGTGGCCACCTCGGGATGCTGACCGGCCGCGCCGCTCGGAGCACGACCTGGCGGATCATCGACGAGTTCCTCGACGAGCACGGCGCCGCCATCGACGTGCACGAGGCGAAGCCTGCGAGCAAGCGCGCCCGGAAGACGCCGGCCAAGAAGGCCGCGGCGAAGAAGGTGGCTGCGAAGAAGACGTCGGCCCGGCCGGACGCGATCGGCTCGAACCCGGCTCGCACGTACGGCTCCGCCTCGTCGCGCTCCCTGGCCGCCCGCAAGTGACCTCTGCCGCCTCCGCGATCGCCCCGTCGCCGGACTGGCGGCTCGCCGTCGTCCTCGTCGCGCTCGTCGCGATCGGGGTGGCCGCGTCGTACGTCGGCAGGCTCGGGGTCGAACGCGAGACGGTCACCGCCAGCGTGCGGGCGATCGTCCAGCTCGCGGTCATCTCGCTGGTGATCACGGCCGTGCTCGGCTCGCTGTGGCTCTCGGCGCTGTTCTCGCTGGTCATGCTGGCGGTGGCGACACGCACGTCCGCCAAGCGGATCCAGGTCCAGGGCAGCGAGATGCTCTGGGTCGGTGCCGCGATCCTCGCGGGCGTGGTCCCCGTGCTCGTGCTGGTGCTCGGGTCGGGTGTGATCCCGTTCAACGGCGCGGGTCTGGTGCCCACGGCCGGCATCATCATCGGCAACACGATGACCGCGGCCACGCTGACCGGCCGCCGGGCGTACGACGAGCTGGCCGCGCAGTTCGGCACCTACGAGGCCGGCCTCGCGATCGGCCTGGAGAGCAAGGACGCCGCCAACGAGGTGATCCAGCCGACGGGCAAGGAGGCGCTCACCCCGAACCTCGACAAGACCCGGACGGTGGGGCTCGTCACGTTGCCGGGCGCCTTCGTCGGGGTACTCCTCGGCGGCGGCACGCCGCTCGAGGCGGGCGCGGCACAGGTGCTGGTGCTCGTGGGCATCGTGGCCGCCCAGGCCGTGACCAGCGGGGTGCTGCTGCGGATGGTCGCCGACTCGCGCGTCGTGCGGGAGGACATGAAGGAGAGGTACCCGCGATGAGGTCACGCTTCGTCCCGACCGCGCTCGCGGCCGCTCTGCTGCTCGGGGCGTGCTCGTCCGCGGCCGACTCGGTGGACTCCGTGGACGACCTGGAGCGTCGGGCCGAGGACCTCGCCCAGGCGTCACCGGTGCGGTTCGAGCGGTACGTCGCACTCGGCGACTCGTTCACCGCCGCGCCCCTCGTCCCCACCACCGACCTCGCCGACGGCTGCTTCCGCTCCGACAGCAACTACCCCTCGATCGTGGCCGAGCAGCTCGACATCGCCGAGCTCGTCGACGTCAGCTGCAGCGGCGCCGAGACCGAGGACCTGACCGGGCGGCAGCCCACCGTCCGCGGCGCCACGGTCCCGCCCCAGCTCCGGGCGCTGGACCGCGACACCGACCTGGTGACGGTGGGCATCGGCGGCAACGACTTCGACCTGTTCCACACCTTGGTGACGACCTGCACGAAGACCGGGCGCCAGGACCCGACCGGCTCGCCCTGCGCCGAGGAGCTCGAGCAGCGCGGGGTCGACCTGGTCGCGCGCACCGACGAGATCAGCGACCGGGTGGCCGACGCCGTGACGCAGGTCCAGCGGCGTGCCCCCGAGGCCACCGTCGTCCTCGTCGGCTACCTGCGCCTCGCGCCCCGGACGGGTCGGTGCCGCGACCTGCCGTTCGCGCGGGGTGACTACGAGTACGGCGCCGAGGTGTCCCGGGCCCTCAACGACGCGCTGGAGCGGGCAGCCCGTCGTACCGGCGTGGAGTTCGTCGACATGCACGCGGCGTCGGAGGGCCACGACGTGTGCTCGGACGAGCCGTGGGTCAACGGTCACCGGACCGTGCAGGGCGAGGCGCTGGCCTACCACCCGTTCGCGGAAGGCATGGAAGCCGTCGCAGAGGAGGTCGTCGCCGCTATCGTGCGGCCATGACCGACACGGCGGGCCTTCCTCGCGGGGTCCGCGTGGGCTACGGGATGGGCTCGGTCGCGACGGGGGCCTTCGGCACCGTCCCCGGCCTCCTGCTGCTGCCCTACCTCACCGACACGCTCGGCATCGCCGCCGCGGTGGCCGGCGTGATCGTGTTCCTGCCCAAGGCCTGGGACGTCGTCCTCAACCCGGTCGCGGGGCGGATCAGCGACCGGAGCACCTCCCCGCTCGGGCCGCGGAGACCGTTCCTGCTGCGGGCAGGCGTCGCCCTGGCCGTCTGCTTCGCGCTCCTGTTCGCCGGTCCCGAGCTCGGCTCGGCACTCCTCGAGGCGACGTGGGTCGTCGTCGCCTTCCTCGCCTGCGCGACGGCGTACGCGTTCTTCCAGGTGCCGTTCGTCGCCATGCCGGCGGAGATCACCGACGACTACACCGAGCGCACGCGGCTGATGGCGTGGCGGGTCGCCCTGCTGGCGCTGGCCATCCTCCTCAGCGGCGCGTCGGCTCCCGCGATCCGCGACGCGGTCGGCGGCCGTGACGGCTACCGGGTCATGGGCGTGGCCGTCGCCGGGCTGATCCTGGTCGGCACGCTGGGGGCCTACCTCGGCACCCGCCGGGCTCCCGTCGGGCGGGTGGGTGCGGCGGGCGGCACCCTCGTCGGGCAGCTCCGGGTGGTCGCCGGCTCACGCGACTTCCGGCTCCTGCTCACCACGTTCATGGTGCAGGCGCTCGGCGTGGGCGCGATGCTCGCCGGCGTCGACTACATGGCGCGCGTCGTCCTCGAGGACCGCGGCGCCTCGACCGTGCTCTTCGTCTGCTTCGTGGGCCCGGCCCTGGTGCTCACCCCGGTGTGGGCTGCGGTCGGCGGCCGGGTCGGGAAGAAGCGCGGGTACGTCGCCGCGTCGTTGTTCCTCGCCGCAGGGGCGCTGCTCCTCGTGCTCGCGACCCGGGTGCCGACGGCGGTCGTGTACCTCGCCACCGGGCTCGTCGGGGTCGGCTACGCCGGCGCCCAGGTGTTCCCGATGGCGATGCTCCCGGACACCGCCGCGGTCGATGCCGCCCGGTCCGGGAGCAACCGCGCCGGGGTGTTCACCGGCGTGTGGACCGCCGGGGAGACGCTCGGTCTGGCCCTCGGTCCCGGCATCTTCGCGCTGGTGCTCGCCGCCGGAGGCTACGTGTCCACCCGGGCGGGCACCGTGGAGCAGCCGCCGTCCGCGGTGACCGCGATCGTGCTCGGGTTCTCCGTCCTGCCCGCAACCCTGACCGTGCTCAGCCTGTGGTGGCTGGCCCGCTACTCGCTCACCCCCGAGGACGTCGCGGCCGCGGTCGCGAGCACACCGACCGAGGAGCCCGCATGACCGACATCCTGGCCGCGCTCGAGCAGATGCGCGCCCACGACCTGCCCACCCACGGCGGCCGGACCCTGGCCTACGTCTACGACAGCGGGCTCGCGGAGGCGGACGAGATCGGGCGAAGGGCGATGGCGGCGTTCTCGAGCACGAACGGCCTGGACCCGACGGCGTTCCCGAGCCTGTTGCGGATGGAGAACGAGCTCGTCGGCGCCGCCTGCGACCTTCTCGGCGCCCCTGGGACCGCGGTCGGCACGGTGACCTCGGGCGGCACCGAGTCGATCCTGCTCGCCGTGCAGGCGGCGCGCGACTCCAGGCCCGACGTCACGGAGCCGGCGATGGTGCTGCCCTCGACCGCGCACGCGGCGTTCCACAAGGCCGCCCACTACTTCGGGGTCCGTCCCGTGGTGGTCCCGGTCGGCGACGACCACCGCGCCGACGTGGAGGCCACACGGGCCGCCCTCGACTCGCTGGGCACGTCCGCCGTACTCGTGGCCGCCAGCGCTCCGTCGTACGCGCACGGTGTCATCGACCCCGTCGCCGGAGTCGCCGCCCTGGCCGGGGAGCGCGGCATCCGTTGCCACGTGGACGCGTGCATCGGGGGGTGGGTGCTGCCGTACGCCGCTCGGCTCGGTCGGGACGTGCCGCCGTGGACCTTCGACGTGGAGGGCGTCACGAGCATCTCGGTGGACCTGCACAAGTACGCGTACACGCCGAAGGGCGCGTCCATCCTGCTGCACCGCGACCCCGCGCTGCGCCGGTCGCAGTTCTTCGCGAGTGCCGACTGGCCGGGCTACACGATGCTCAACAGCACCATGCAGTCGACGAGGTCGGGCGGGCCGATCGCGGCGGCGTGGGCGGTGGTGCGCACGATCGGTGACGAGGGCTACCTCCGGCTCACCGAGGAGGTGCTCGATGGCGTGGACCGGCTGCTCGCGGGACTGGTCGAGATCCCCGCGCTCGACGTGGTGGGCACGCCGGAGTCCACGCTGGTGGCCCTGGGCACCGACGGGACGTGCGACGTGTTCACGATCGCCGACGAGATGACCGCGGCGGGCTGGTACGTCCAGCCCCAGCTGAGCCACGCCGGGCGTCCGCCGACCCTGCACCTGACGCTGAGCGCCGCCACCGCCGCCCACGTCGAGGAGTTCCTGACCGCGCTCGGGAACGCGGTGGCGGTCGCGGTCGAGGCCGGACCGGTCGAGGTCGCGCCGGAGCTCGAGGCCTTCGTCCGGGCCCTCGACCCCGCGACGCTGACCGAGCAGGACTTCGACGGGCTGCTGGCCGGGGTCGGGATGGGCGGCTCGGCGTCGGTGATGCCGGAGCGGATGGCGGAGGTCAACGCGCTGCTCGACCTGGCGACGCCGGCCCTGCGCGAGGCGCTGCTGGTGGCCTTCCTGGACCGGCTCTCCCGGCCGGTGCGAAGCGGCTCCGTCTAGGGGCGCCAGGTCGCGTACCTGGCCAGCTGCGCCATGGCCGTTCTCGGCGGCGCGAGCCTGAGCAGCCGGTTGCGCAGAGCGACCGCGACCGGGTTCGCGAGCTGCTGCCCGATCCGGCCGCTCAGCCGCGACATCCGGGCCACCTCGCGCGTGCGTGGTCGCCGGGCCCGGTCGTACTCCGCTAGCGCTTCGTCCACGTCACCCTGCGCCAGCAGCGAGCCGAGGACGACCGCGTCCTCGATGGCCTGGCACGCACCCTGCCCGAGATGCGGCGTCATCGCGTGCGCGGCGTCGCCGAGCAGCACGACCCGTCCTCGGACGTAGGTGTCCGGGCACGGGTCGAGGTAGAAGAGGTCGTTGCGCAGCACCGTCTCGGCGGGCGTCGCGTCCATGAGCCTCGGGATCGGGTCGTGCCAGGCGCCGAAGATCCGGCGCACCTCCGCCAGCTCGTCGTCGGCGCGGCCGCCGGCGGGCGCGTTGACGGCGCCGAACCAGTAGACCCGGCCGTCGCCGAGCTCGACGGCGCCGAACTCCTGCCCCCGCCCCCAGGTGATCCCTGAGGCGATCTCCTCGGGCCACGGCTCGGGCGTGACCGCCCGCCAGGCGGTGATCCCCGAGTACCTCACCCGTCCGGGACGGGCCCAGAGCGTCTGGCGGGTGCGGCTGTTGATGCCGTCCGCCGCGACCACGACGTCGGCACGCAGCTGGGCGAGCTCTCCGTCCTTGCGGTACGCCACCGAGAGCGGCAGCTCCGGGTGCACGTCGACGACCTCCGCGCCCGTGACGAGGACGTCGGCCGGGAGGGCGGCGTGCAGCAGGTCGACCAGCACGGCTCGGTGGATGCCGACCGCGGTGACGCCGAACTCCTCCTCGAGCCGGCCCGCAGGGATGCGCGTGAGCCAGCCGCCGTCGGGGGTGCGCGTGCCGGCCGGGCCGCTGATGCTTCCGGTGCCGCGCACGCTGTCGCCGAGGCCGATCGCGTCCAGAGCGGCGAGCGCGTTGGACCACAGGGTGAGCCCCGCGCCGACCTCGGTGAGCGCCGCCGCCTGCTCCAGCAGGGTCACCCGCCAGCCGTGGCGCAGGAGGGACACGGCTGCGGTGAGGCCGCCGATCCCACCGCCAACGACCACCGCGGTACGCGTCATGCCTCCACGGTAGTCCTCGCCGCCCGGCCGGTGCCGGGAACGTCGCGACTGTGCCACCTGTGTAGGTTCTGGCGTCATGAGTGCACTGGCGGGCCTTGTCGAGCGCGGCCTCGTGGCGGCCGACTGGGCCGAGGCGCTTGCCCCCGTCGACGACGT
This sequence comes from Nocardioidaceae bacterium, assembly GCA_035762105.1. Classification (GTDB taxonomy): domain Bacteria; phylum Actinomycetota; class Actinomycetes; order Propionibacteriales; family Nocardioidaceae; genus Nocardioides_C. Next base: position 11,415 of record DASTPU010000198.1, read on the forward strand.
CATCACGCGGATGGGGGCGTTCCTGCGGGCCGAGGTCGCGGCGGGACGGACCTACCTCCCTGCCGGCGAGCGGATCCTACGGGCGTTCGAGCGCCCGCTGTCCGACGTGCGCGTGCTCGTCGTCGGGCAGGACCCGTATCCCACACCGGGGCACGCCGTCGGGCTGTCGTTCTCGGTGGCACCAGACGTGCGGCCGCTTCCGCGCAGCCTGGTGAACATCTTCAAGGAGCTGTACGACGACCTCGGCGTCGAGCCCCCGGCCAACGGGGACCTGACGCCGTGGGCCGACCAGGGGGTCCTGCTGCTGAACAGGGTCCTCACCGTCGCTCCGGGAGCAGCCGGGTCTCACCGGGGACGCGGCTGGGAGGCGGTGACCGAGCGCGCGATCACGGCGCTGGCCGAGCGGGGAGGGCCCCTCGCGGCGGTCCTCTGGGGTCGCGACGCGCAGAGCCTGAAGCCGATGCTGACCGGCATCCCCTCGGTGGAGTCCGCACACCCGAGCCCGCTGTCCGCGTCGCGCGGCTTCTTCGGGTCCCGGCCGTTCAGCCGGGTGAACGACCACCTCGTGCGCCAGGGCGGCTCCCCCGTCGACTGGCGACTTCGCTAGGCGGAACGCTCGGACCGGGGCTCGCGCGTCGTCACGTGACGGTGCGGAAGCCGGCCTTCTCGATCCGCTCGACGATGTGGCCGGCCACCCGCTCGAGCGCCGCGACGTCCTCCCGGTCGAGGCCGTCGAACACCAGGGAGCGCACGGTCTCGACGTGGCCGGGCGCGGCGGCGACGAGCACCTCCCAGCCGGCCTCGGTGAGCCGGACCATGGTCACCCGACGGCTGTCGGGACACGGGAACCGCTCGACCCAGCCGCGCTGCTCGAGCTTCTTCACGACGTGCGAGAGCCGGGACAGCGACGCGTTGACCTGTCCCGCGAGCTCGCTCATGCGCAGGGTCTTCTCGTCGGCCTCGGACAGCATCGCCAGGCACAGGTAGTCGAAGTGCGTCATGTCGGAGTCCCGCTGCAGCTGGGAGTCCAGCGCAGGGGCGAGCTTCAGCATGACCCCGGCCAGTCGCAGCCATGCCCGGAGCTCGTCGGCGTCGAGCCAGCGTGTGTCGGTCATGGAGCCATCATAGCGGAATACTTGAACCTTCAATCATGTTCGGTTAACGTAGATCAAAGAACACAGCCTTGGGAGCCAACATGACCACCTCGTACGACGGCCGGATGCCCGCCCTCTACATCGGGCACGGCGCCCCGCCCCTGCTCGACGACCCGGTCTGGAGCGGCGAGCTGAAGGCGTGGGCCGCCGACCTGCCCCGGCCCACCGCGGTGCTGATCGTGTCCGCGCACTGGGAGTCCGCGCCGGTCAGCCTCTCCGCGACCGCCGCGGGCACGCCCCTGATCTACGACTTCGGGGGCTTCGCGCCGAAGTACTACAACGAGAAGTACGCGACGCCGGACGCCACGGCCCTGGCCGCCCGCGTCGCCGCGATGATGCCCGACACCGAGCCGGTGCACCAGCACGCCGGCCGCGGCCTCGACCACGGCGCCTGGGTGCCGATGAAGATCATGTACCCCGCCGGCGACGTGCCCGTGCTGCAGATGTCGCTGCCCACGCATGACCCGGTGAAGCTGCTCGAGCTCGGTCGGCGCCTCCAGCCGCTGCGCGACGAGGGCGTGCTCATCATCGGCTCGGGCTTCCTCACCCACGGCCTGCCCTTCCTCCGGGAGTTCCGGATCGAGGCGGCAGCGCCCGGGTGGTCGAAGGAGTTCGACGCGTGGGCCGGCGACGCGCTCGCCCGCGGCGACGTCGACGAGCTCGCGGCCTACCGGGACCGCGCGCCCGGGATGCCGTACGCCCACCCGACCGTCGAGCACTTCACGCCGCTGTTCATCACGCTCGGCGCCGCCTCCGCCCCAGACGAGCCGGGTGAGCAGCGCATCGAGGGGTACTGGATGGGCCTGTCGAAGCGTTCCCTCCAGGTCGCCTGAACCTCCGCGGCGCCTGGGCGCGCCAAGTGGGCAGAGATTGCGACCGTTCGACCTCCGGGACGACGATCTCTGCCCACTTGCGCCGATGAGGCCTGCATGTCCACAGGTCCGCGGTCGGCGGATGCACCTGCTGGGTCGGCCGGTGGATCCTCGGCGACGTGGAAGAGCACGGCGCACATGGAGCGGACGTGGTCGTGGGCCATCGACGCGGGAAGCAGTGGCGATCCGTCGGCCACGGTCTGCACCGCCGACTGCCCCCCGGAGCCCCGGGTCCGGCCGACCCGGGTGCCGAGCTCCTCGCCGACCTCCGCGCCTGGCAGGAGCTGCTACCGCCCTCGGCGGCGTTCACCCACCTCACGGCAGCTCGGGTGTACGGCGTGTGGCTCCCCCCGCTGCCGGCGGGCATGCCGGTCTTCGTGTGCATGCCCAAGGGCGAGGAGCGTCCGAGGCGACCGCAGCTCCGAGTCTCGAGGTTGACCCGGCCGGTGCCGGTCCGGACCGTCGGAGGGCTCCGGCTCGCTTCGGCGCCCGAGACGATGCTCGCGTGCGCCCATGACCTGTGCACGCTCGACGCGACGGTCCTGCTGGACTCCGCCCGGCGGCTGGGCCTGTTCGGTCCGGCCGCTCTGGCTGCCACCGCCGCCCCTCGACGCCGGGGCGCCCCGGGACTCAGACGTGCATTCGCCTGGTCGGACGATCGCTCAGAGTCACCTTGGGAGTCGGTTCTCAGGGTCTTCCACGTGATGTGCGCGGTCGACGTGGAGCCGCAGCACGAGGTCTACGACGAGCACGGCACGTTCGTGGCCCGCGGCGACCTGTGGCTGCGCGGCACCACGACGCTCCATGAGTACGACGGAGGAGTCCACCGGGACCGCCGGACACACCTCAACGACCTGGCCAGGGAACGACGACTCGCCAACCTGGGCTGGACCCGTCGCGGCTACACCTCGCGCGACCTTCTCGACCGGCCGGACGCCATGCTTCGCGAGATCGACGCCAGTCTGGGCCGTCCTCACGACCGGACCCGGCTCGACGGCTGGTGGCGCCTGCTGGACGACTCGCTCTTCACGCCGCGTGGACGCAGACGACTGGCGGCGCGATGGCGACTCGACGCCTCATGACGCGGGAAGTGGGCACAGGTTGCAGCCGGAGACGGCTGTGAGCTGCAACCTGCGCCCACTTGCGGCCGTCGAGCCCGCGCCGGGCGTGCGGGGTTCCCTCGGGCGCGCTCCCGCGGTGAGATAGGGGCCATGACCCCGCTGTTCCTAGCCCCGCTGCTGGTCGTGGCGGCGCTGCTGCTGCCACCTCCGGGTCCCCTGGACACAGCCGGCTCGAGCGCGACGCGCGTCGTGGCTGCGGACGAGCCGCGTCGGTTCTGGGTGAAGGACAAGCGGCGCTACGACTCGCCATGGTACGCCGGCGAACGACGGAAGATGATCAACTTCGGCTGCACTCGTGCTCCCTACTACGCCCCGGACCCGAGGTGCACCGACGAGCGCGGGTTCCACCACGGCATCGACATCGCCATGCCTTGCGGCACGCGCCTCTTCGCCGGTCTCCGGGGCCGCGTGGTCGACCCGTCCTCGAGCGGTGCGCTCGGTGCGTCGTACGGGGCGAAGGCCTTCCGGGTCCGCAACCAGCGACACGACGTCGACATCGTGATCGCCCACGTGCGCCGGGTGTACGTCGAACCGGGCGACCGGGTCCGCGAGGGGCAGCTGGTCGCGCGAGCCTCCGACGCGGGCGCGCCCGACGGCTGCCACCTGCACTTCGAGGTGCGACCGAAGCGTGCCGGGTACACCGAGGCGGTTCGTCCGCACGACTACCTGCAGCTGAGCCGGGACTGACCCGATCGGCCTCGGATGGGAGGATGCGGGGCGTGAAGAACATCCTGTCGATCCAGTCCCTGGTCGCCTACGGCCACGCCGGCAACAGCGCGGCGCTCTTCCCGCTGCAGCGGCTCGGCTTCGACGTGTGGCCGGTGATCACCGTCCACTTCTCGAACCACACCGGGTACGGCGAGGCACGCGGCCCTCTGCTCACCTCGTCGGACATCGCCGAGGTCATCCGGGGCGTCGAGGACCGCGGAGCGCTGGACCGCTGCGACGCGGTGCTCTCGGGCTACCAGGGCGCCGAGGACGTCGGCGCCGTGATCCTCGACGCGGTGCGCAACGTGAAGGAGCGCAACCCCGAGGCCATCTACTTCTGCGACCCGGTGATGGGTGATGTCGGCCGTGGCTTCTTCGTGCGCCCGGGCATCCCGGAGTTCATGCGCGACAAGGTCGTGCCCGCGGCGGACGTGATCACGCCGAACCAGTTCGAGCTGGCGTTCCTCGCCGGCACGGAGACCCGCACCATCGACGAGGTCGTCGACGCGGCGGACTTCGTGCGATCCACGGGGCCGAGCGTCGTGCTCGTGACCAGCGCGATCACCGAGGAGACGCCGGAGGACAGCATCGACATGGTCGCGGTCTCCGACGAGGGTGCATGGATCGCGCGCACGCCGCGTCTGCCGATCAACCCGCCGGGGGCGGGCGACCTCACCTCGGCGGTGTTCCTCGCCAACGTCCTCGACGGGCACGACCTCCCGACAGCGCTCGCCCGGACCACGTCGTCGGTCTACGCGGTCATGGAGGCGACGGCCGAGGCGGGCACCAGGGAGATGTGCATCGTGGCCGCACAGGACGCACTGGCCACGCCGGCGATGCAGTTCGAGGTCAACCGCGTGAGTGACACTTCGCCGAGTCGCGATAGCTGATCCGGTCACCGCGCATGAAGAAGGCGCGGACCGAGCTGTTGTCGTTCTCGTCGGTCTCGAGGAGCTGGTCCCGCGGGTCGACCTTGATCCGCAGGCAGTAGAGCCCGTCCTGCATCCGAGGCGGGAGGACGATCGCCTGCCCTGCGAGGTAGGACTGGTACACGTCGACCCAGCCGATCGAAATGCCCTGAGGGCTGTTGCGGGAGCATGCGCCGTACCGCTCCGCATAGTCGAACACGCCCATGTGCTTGGGCACCCGCCGGCTGTCGCGGAGGCAGAAGCTCATCTTCCGCTGCGCCACCTTGCTCAGCTCGGGGCGCTTGGCCTTGAAGATCGTGTACTTCGAGGCCGCCTCGAAGTGCCAGTGGTCGTGGTAGGGGTGGAACAGCATGCAGCCGGCCGAGCGGCGCGCTGTCCGGGTGTCGATCGCCACGTCGTAACGGCCGTTGGCGTTGACGTCGCGGTAGATGTACTGGCTCGAGTGCTGCTTGCCCTCGGGGCACGTCTTCGCCCTGTTGGGGCGGACCTCGACCGGACCGTCCCCGACGCTGGCCAGGCCGGACTCGAAGCGCAGCTTGCGCTGGCCACCGCTGCGGGAGATGTAGAGGTCGGCCGCCCGGAGCACCTTCAGGTTCGGCAGCAGACGCTCGGGCTCGGCCTGGTCGTCTGGTTCCTCTGCCGTCGCCGGCACGGCGGTGAGCAGGGCTGTGACCAGGACGCCCAGCGCGCCGGCGAGAAGAAGGACCAGGGGCGTTCTCGGACGCTGGACCACGGCTCTCCCCGATTCGTGCCTCGCAGATGGTGATCGCACCCTATGCGCAGTTCGTTGCTTCCGGAAGCACCCGCGGCACGGCGAGGGGCCGTCCCGCTGGGAGGAACAGGACGGCCCACTCACACGGTTTCCCTCCCGGCGGGCCGGTCATGCGGGCCGTGGCCCGCGGGCGCCCTCGTGGTCACCGACAAGGGTGACCCCCTTCGCGGCCTCTTCGCGCGTTCGGCCACGAAACCGGATGCACCGACCTAGCCTTTGTGTGCAACCACCATCCATCGGGGGAATCCACCATGCACTCGGCACTTCGCCGCGCCTTCGTCATGCCCGTCATCGCGCTCTCGCTCGCCGCAGGCACAGTCCTTGCGAGCTCCCCGGCCCAGGCCGTGGACAAGGACTGCGGGGACTTCGCGTCCCAGAAGGCTGCCCAGATCTTCTTCCTCGAGAACGGCGGGCCTGACTACGACCCGCACAACCTCGACGCGGACGGTGACGGGGTCGTCTGCGAGTCGAACCCGGCGCCGTACTACTACGGCCTGAGCCTTCCGGACTCCGGTACGACGTCGAAGCCCAAGGTGGTCAAGCAGCGCGCCCGTGTCGTGAAGGTCGTCGACGGCGACACCCTCACTGTCCGTCTCGCGAGCGGTGTCCGGCGCAAGGTGCGTCTGATCGGGATCGACACCCCCGAGGTGTACAGCGGCGTCGAGTGCGGCGGGCGCAAGGCGTCGGCGTCGATGCGGCGGCTGACGCCGAAGGGAACGCGCGTCGTGCTCGTCTCCGACCCGACCCAGGACAAGGTCGACCGCTACGGCCGGCTTCTGCGGTACGTGATGAAGTCAGGCCGCGACATGAACCGTGCACAGGTCAACCGTGGCTGGGCGACCGTGTACGTCTACGACAACAACCCGTTCAAGCGGGTCCAGGGCTACCGGAAGGCGCAGCGCAGCGCCAAGGCCGACCCGCGCGGTGTCTGGAGCATGTGCCACTGACTTTCCACGCTTGGGCGACGGCACGTGGGTCGGCGACACCGGAACCGTGCGGGGCTACCGTGAGGTGCCATGAGATGGATCCGGAGCGTGGCGGGGACGGCGCTCGCCGTCCTGGTCCTCGCGAGCTGCGGCAACGGCTCTGAGGAAGACGGCACCGCCCAGAGCTGCAAGGACGTGGTCGCCGAAGCCGCCGAGGCGGCGAACATGCCCGAGCGGGAGGAGCGACTCCGTCCCGCCTTCGACGCCTGCGACAACCTCGCCGAGTTCGCCGCGGCAGTGGCGCAGTACCCGAAGGCGCTCGAGGACGTCGACGTCGAGGCCTATGTGAGGGAGCAGTGCCGGGAGGTCGAGGCGTTGCGTGACGCGCAGCTGTGCGAGGCGTTCGGCTGACACGCTTCCGTTGCGCCGAGCGCTGATTCTCGTTGTGCACAAGGGTTTCTCGCGCACGCGGAAACTGTCGGTGGTCGCCTCTAGCGTGGTCGGTATGGCGCAGGTGGAGGTGGACGAGCTCGACGCGGCCGGGGCGCTGGTCGCGTTCGGGGACCTGCGCGCGGCCCGCGATGCCGCGGAGCGGGACATCTTCGT
>DASTPU010000199.1:0-17300 GCA_035762105.1 Nocardioidaceae bacterium
ACCCGGTCGATGTCGCGCTGCGGGTCGACCACGAAGGCGACCTGGCCGTCGTGGACGAGGTCGCTGCGGTCACCGAGCGAGGGGGTCTCCAGGGTGCGGATCCTGATGCCGGTGGTCATCTGCGGCGCAGCCTTTCGGTCGGGGTCAGGCTCTTCATACCCTACGGGGTATGAGCACGGAGGCAACAGGGGTGGTCGTCCCTGGATCGGGTACCCCTGACAGGGTGGGAATGAACCCGCACAACGCCGGGTTATACCCCCACAGGTATTACACTCGAACTCCCTGGAGGGACACAGCGCATGGCTACGATCAACCTCGGCGCGACCGACTTCGAGCAGACGGTCGCCGACAACGACATCGTGTTCGTGGACTTCTGGGCGGCCTGGTGCGGCCCGTGCCGGCAGTTCGCCCCCACCTACGAGAAGGCCTCCGAGGCCCACCAGGACATCGTCTTCGGCAAGGTCGACACCGAGGCGGAGCAGGCCCTGGCGCGTGCGGCGAACATCACGTCGATCCCCACGCTCATGGCCTTCCGGGAGGGCGTGCTCGTCTTCGCCCAGCCCGGCGCCCTCCCTCCGGCGGCCCTCGACCAGGTCATCACCGCGGTCAAGGACCTGAACATGGAAGAGGTCCACGCGGCCGTCGCCGCCCAGGAGAAGGGTGGGCAGGCATGAGCTACGCCATCTCGACGACCGTCGACAAGCCCTACGCCGAGACCGTCGAGGCCGTGAAGGCCGCGCTCGGTGACCAGGGCTTCGGTGTCCTGACCGAGATCGACATGCAGGCGACCCTGAAGAAGAAGCTCGACGTGGACGTCGCCCCGCAGGTGATCCTCGGCGCGTGCCGCCCGCCGCTGGCCTACCAGTCGCTGCAGGCAGAGCCCTCGATCGGGCTGCTGCTGCCGTGCAACGTCGTGGTGCGCGAGACCGCCGGAGGCACCGTTGTCGAGGCCGTGGACCCGCAGACGATGGTCCAGATGACGGACAACGACGACCTCCAGCCGGTCGCCGACGAGGCTAAGCAGCGCCTCGAGAAGGCCCTGGCTTCGCTCACCGCGTAAGCCACGAACACGAAGGAAGAGACGATGGAACTGCCCGCCGACGAGATGGTCGCGGTGATCAACCGGCTCAAGCGTGCCCAGGGGCAGCTGAGCGGCGTCATCAGGATGCTCGACGAAGGTCGCCAGTGTGAGGACGTCGTGACCCAGCTGGCCGCGGTGAGCCGCGCGCTGGACAAGGCCGGCTTCGCGATCATCGCCTCCGGTCTGCGGCAGTGCGTGGTCCAGGAAGGCGACGCCGCCGCACTGGACACCGCCAAGATGGAGAAGCTCTTCCTCTCGCTCGCGTGAGGCCGGTCTCCATGGACGCTCACGACTGGGACCGTCGTTACGCCGAGGCCGAGCTGGTGTGGTCCGCAGGACCCAACCGGTTCGTCGCCTCCGAGCTTGCCGACCTCTCCCCCGGCCGCGCGATCGACGTCGCGGCCGGGGAGGGGCGCAACAGCATCTGGCTCGCCGAGCGCGGCTGGCACGTCACCGCCCTCGACTTCTCCCAGGCTGGCCTCGACAAGGGCCGGGAGATCCAGGCGCGCCGCGGACCCGACCTCCCCATCGACTGGGTCCGCGCCGACGCGGTCGAGGACGACCTCGGCCAGGACCTCTACGACCTCGCGGTCATCGCCTACCTGCAGCTTCCCGCCGACCAGCGCCGCACCGCGGTACGACGGACCTTCGGCGCCCTGAAGGACGGCGGGACGCTGTTCGTCGTCGCGCACGACAGCACCAACCTCACCGTGGGCACCGGTGGACCTCAGGAGCCCGCCGTGCTCTACACCGCCGAGGACGTCCTCGCCGACCTCGACGGCGAGCGCTTCGAGGTGGTCCGCGCCGAGCGCGTCGCCCGGGAGGTGCCTCCGCCGGAGGACGCCCCGGAGCAGGCGCCGCGCACGGCCTACGACGCCCTGGTGCGCGTCGTACGCACGAAGCCTCTCTGACCGCTCACAGCCGGGTCACGACGGCCATCGTCGCCGCACCGTCCAGCAGGGCGAGCGAGATCAGGCCCGCGGTCAGGGCGATGGAGTCGTGCCCCCGGCGCCAGGCCCGCAGCCCGACCACGAAGGACGCCACCATCGGCGCCGCGACGACCGCGAAGAACCCGTAGTTCAGCCACGTCTGCGCCTCGACCTCGGCCGGGGTGGACGGTGTGCCCATTCCCATCCCCATCGCGCCGGCGACCGCTTCGATCACGGCGACGGCGAGCAGCAGGACGGGCACGGTCGCGGCGAGCAGACCCAGCGCCCACCAGGCGCTCCGCGTCATCGGCTTACTCGCGTGCCCACGCTCGGAGATCGATGTGTTCATCCCTGCCTCCTCACCACGTGAGGACGACCAGCGTCGTACCCACCACGAGCATTCCCGAGCTCAGCAACGCGGCACGCAGGCCGAGGCCGTCGCGGTCGCGGCGCCACGCACGGACGCCGACCACGACGGAGGCGACCAGGGGCAGCGCCACCGCGAGGTACAGCGCCAGGCCGGAACGCCACCGAGTGGCGTCGGCGACGACCTCGACGAGCAGCAGCGCCACGATCGCGGCCGGCAGGGCCGTCGCGATGAGACCCCAGGCCCAGCGCACGTCGTCGCCGTGCTCACCGACCGGGGAGGACGTGACCATGACCCGCTCCCTTGCCCCCGCAGCTCCAGCGTGGACCGGGGCGGGCAGGCCCGCCAGAGCCGTTCGACCCGGTTTGTGAGCTAGTCCCGGCGGTCCTCGCCGCCGGCGCTGTCGGAGTCGCCGATCATCCCGCCCTTGCCGGACCCGTCCGGCGGCAGGAAGTGCTTGTCCGCCTTGCGCAGCTGCTTGCGGAAGCTCAGGCCCAGCACCACGACCGCGAGGACCAGGAACATGATCAGGGCGAACAGCAGCCAGCCGGGCCGGTAGTCCTCCTCGGTGGTGATGTCGTTCGACAGGGGCACCAGCACAGCCCAGAGGGTCGTCGCGTTCATGGCTCCATCCTCGCAACCCCCTCGCGCACGCCGGCGAAGAGGTCGTCCTCGGGGAGCTCGCTGTCGACGTAGCTGCGGACGAGCTCGTAGTCCTCGGTCGGCCACGCCTTCTGGTGCACCTCGAGCGGGCACGCGAACCACGCCCCGTCGGGGTCGATCTGGGTGGCGTGCGCGAGCAGCGCCTTGTCACGCACCGGGAAGTACTCCGCGCACGGCACCCGGGTGGTGATCCGCTGGGCGTGCTCGGGGTCGGGCGTCCAGTTCGACAGCCGCTCCTCGTAGGGAGAGGTCAGGCCGCGCACGATCATCTCGTCGTGCAGCGCCTGGGTGCGGTCGCGGTGGAACGAGTGGTGGTAGTAGAGCTTGAGCACCTGCCAGGGCTCGCCGGCGTCGGGGTACCTCGTCGGGTCGCCCGCGGCCTCGAACGCCTCGACGCTGACCCGGTGGCACATGATGTGGTCGGGATGCGGGTAGCCGCCCTTCTCGTCGTACGTCGTCATCACGTGCGGCTTGAACTCACGGATCAGGCGCACCAGCGGCTCGGCGGCCTCCTCGACCGGGACCAGCGCGAAGCAGCCGTCCGGCAGCGGCGGCGGGGGGTCGCCCTCGGGCCAGCCGGAGTCGACGAAGCCGAGCCAGTCCTGACGGACCCCCAGGATCTCGCGGGCGGCGTCCATCTCCTGGCGCCGGATCTCGGCGATGTCGTCCCAGACCTCGGGACGGTCCATCTTGGGGTTCAGCACGGAGCCGCGCTCGCCGCCGGTGCAGGTGACGACGTGCACGTCGACCCCCTCGGCGACGTACTTCGCCGTGGTCGCGGCACCCTTGCTCGACTCGTCGTCGGGGTGCGCATGGACGTGCATCAGTCGGAGCATGGGGGCAATCCTAGAATGACGGGGTGACCGACCTGGCGACGCGATACGGGACCCCATCGACCGGCCGGCGGCGCCTCACCATGATCATCGTGGCGGTCGTCGCCGCCGTCGCCCTCGGCTGGGTGGCCTGGGCGGCGGTCTCGGCCGCGGACCCCGAGGTCACCTCCGACATCGTGTCCTGGGAGGTCGTCGACGACCACGCCGCGACCGCGACGTTCCGGGTAGCGCGTCGTACTCCCGAGGTCGAGGCGTCGTGCCTCCTGCGCGCCCAGGCGCGTGACCACTCGATCGTGGGCGAGCTCAACGTCACCGTGGGCCCAGGGGGCGAGGCGGTGCAGACGCTCACCGAGACGGTCCGCACCGAGAGGCTGGCGACCGTCGTCGAGGTCCTGGGCTGCGTCGCCGAGGGACAGAACCGCCGACGCTGACGGCCGGGAATTGTCCGCGGCCTCGTGGACGTTGATAGTGTTGTCTACTTGCCCTCGTAGGGGGCATCCCGTCCGAGACCTCGCGGGAACACCCGTGACCACACCGACGAGCATTTCAGGAGCACGACCAGTGACGCAGTCCAGCGAACAAGACGTGATCTGGCTGACCCAGGAGGCTTTCGACAAGCTCCAGGCCGAGCTCGAGCACCTGCGCGGGCCGGTCCGCAACGAGGTCATCGCCAGGATCAGCGCAGCCCGCGACGAGGGCGACCTCAAGGAGAACGGCGGCTACCACGCCGCTCGCGAGGAGCAGGGCAAGGTCGAGGGCCGGATCCGCCAGCTCGAGGACATGCTGCGCCGCGCCGAGGTCGGCGAGACCCCGGCGGACGACGGCGTGGTCGAGCCCGGCATGAAGGTGACCACCCGCTTCGTCGGCGACGACGAGGTCGAGGAGTTCCTCCTCGGCGCCCGCGAGATCGAGACCCCGGAGAACCTCCAGGTCTACTCCCCGCAGTCGCCGCTCGGCTCGGCGATCATGGGCAAGAAGAAGGGCGACGAGGTCGACTTCGAGGCGCCCAACGGCAAGGTCCTCAAGGTCCAGATCGTCGACGCGGTGCCCTACACCGGCGCCTGACCCACGACGCGACCCGAGGTGGTCGCAGAGGACGCCCCCGGCGTGCTCTGCGGCCACCTTTCTCGTGTACCCAGGGACCATCGGCTCCCGGAGAGGGCCGGTTCGTCCCTGTGACAGGCCTCCCCCGCGCTGAGAGGGTGTAACCGAGGGGCGAGAGGGCCTCTCGCGAGCAAGAGGGAGCGACGATGAGACGACTCGAGGGCCGGGTGGCGCTGGTGACCGGCGGTGCCAGCGGGATCGGCAAGGCGACCGTCTACCGGCTGGCCGAGGAGGGCGCCAAGGTGCTCTTCAGCGACATCCAGGACGCAGCCGGCGAGGAGATGGCCCTGCACCTGAAGGAGCTCGGCCACGAGGCGATGTACATCCACCACGACGTCACGTCGCAGGCGGACTGGGAGAACGCCGTCGAGACCGCACTCACGGAGTACGGCGGACTCGACATCCTGTTCAACAACGCCGGGGCCGGCGGTCTCGGGGCGATCGAGGACATGTCGCTCGAGGACTACGAGCGGAACGTCGCCGTCGACCAGACCAGCGTGTTCCTCGGCATGAAGATCTGCGGTGACGCCCTCAAGGAGTCCGAGCACGCCTCGATCATCAACAACAGCTCGATCTTCGGCACGAGCGGCGGCTTCGGCACCTCGACCGACTACCACGCCGCCAAGGGCGCCGTGCGGACGATGACCAAGAACATCGCGCTGCACTGGGCGACCGAGGGCATCCGCGTGAACTCCGTCCACCCGGGTTTCATCCGGACCCCGATCATGGACCAGGCGCTGGGCACGCCGTTCGAGCAGATGATGCTCGACACGACGCCGATGGGCCGGTTCGGCAGGCCTGAGGAGGTCGCCGCGGCGGTCGCGTTCCTGGCCAGCGACGACGCGTCGTTCGTGACCGGGACCGAGCTCTACGTCGACGGCGGGTACACGGCTCGCTAGCGCTGCTCGGTGACGTGGTACCCGCACTCGCGGAGCCGGGCGAGCACCCGCTCAGCGTGCGGGAGACCCCGTGTCTCCACCTGCATCGCGACCTCCACCTCGTCGAGGTGCAGGTGGGCGGAGGTCCGCTCGTGGACCACGTCGAGGACGTTGGCCTCGAGGTCGGCGAGCTCCTTGAGCAGCGTGGCCAGCCCGCCGGGCAGGTCCGGGATGCGCACCCAGAAGTTGAGGTACCGGCCCGCTGCGGCCAGGCCGTGCCGGATCACCTTCATCAGCAGCAGCGGGTCGACGTTGCCACCCGACAGCACGGCGACCGTCGGGGTCGGGAACCGGTCCGGGTGGTCCATCAGCGCGGCCACCGCCGCAGCGCCGGCCGGCTCGACGACCAGCTTGGCCCGCTCGAGCAGCATCAGCAGCGCCCGTGACAACGACTCCTCGCTCACGGTGACGATCTCGTCGACGTACTCCTCGATGGCGCGGAACGGCACCTCACCCGGGCAGCCGACCGCGATGCCGTCGGCCATGGTGCTCATCGCCTGCAGCGCCACGGGGTGGTGCTCGGCGAGCGAGCGCGGGTAGGCCGCGGCGCCCTCGGCCTGGACCCCGACGACCCGGACGTCGGGGCGGACGGTCTTCACCGCGGTGGCGATGCCGGCCAGCAGACCGCCACCGCCGGTGGGCACGATCACCGACTTCAGGTCCGGGGACTGCTCGAGGATCTCGAGGCCGCACGAGCCCTGCCCCGCGACGATGTCGATGTGGTCGAAGGGGTGGATGAGGACCGCTCCGGTCTCCTGGGCGAACGCCTTCGCCCGGACCAGGGCGTCGTCGACGCTGTGCCCCTCGAACACGACCTCTGCGCCGTACCCCCGGGTCGCCTTCTCCTTCGGGATCGGCGCGCCGGCGGGCATGAACACCGTCGCCTTGATGCCGAGCAGCCCCGCCGCGAGCGCGACGCCCTGGGCGTGGTTGCCGGCACTGGCCGCCACCACCCCGGCCGCGCGCTCCTCCTCGGACAGCCGCGACATGCGCAGGTAGGCGCCGCGGATCTTGAACGAGCCGGTGCGCTGGAGGTTCTCGCACTTGAGCAGGACCTGCCCTCCGGCGACCGCCGAGAGCCACCGGGACTCCTCCATGGGGGTGCGGATCGCGACCCCTTCGAGGACCTCGGCCCCGCGTCGGATGTCGTCGAGGGTCGGGATGGTGACCGGCGCGGCGAGGTGGTCGGTGCTCATGCGGGCCAGCCTATTTGCCGCGCCGCCGGGTCGGTGACACGGCTCACCCGCAATAAACTTGCGTGGCACACGCAACTCGCGGATCCTTGACGAATGCCCTCCACCAGCCCGCTGGCCGACCCCCGGTCCCACGACGAGCCGACGACCGCCGAGGAAGCCGTCATGTTGACCCTCGCCCGGCTCGGGCGCCGGATGCGCCAGCGGATGCCCGGCGAGGAGCTCGACTTCGGCACCATCCTGCTGATGAAGGCGCTCGTGCACGATCCCCTCCGGCTGACGGACCTCGCCGCCGCGGTGGAGCTCGACGCGTCCACCGTGAGCCGGCAGGTGCGCCACCTCGAGGACCGCGGCCTGCTCGAGCGCACCGGCGACCCCGACGACCGCCGGGCCAGCCGGATCGGTCTGTCGCCGGAGGGCCGCACCCGCCTCGAGGCCGGTGCGCGGCGACGCCGCGAGTACGTCGGCCACCTGCTCGACGACTGGCCGCCGGAGGACCGCGAGCAGCTCCGCCTGCTCCTCAACCGGCTGCTCGACAAGCTCGACCCCAAGGAGACCTCGTGACCCCCGACACCCAGGGCTACCTGACCCACCGCCAGATCCTGGTGGTCATGGGCGGCCTCATGGTCGGCATGTTCCTCTCGGCGCTCGACCAGAGCATCGTCGGCACCGCCCTCCCCCGGATCGTCAGCGAGCTCGGCGGACTCGACAAGCTGTCGTGGGTGGTGACCGCCTACCTGCTCACCGCCACGGCCTCCACGCCGCTGTGGGGCAAGATCTCCGACCTCTACGGCCGGCGGCTGCTGTTCCAGATCGCGATCGTCACCTTCATCGTGGGCTCGCTGCTCGCCGGGTTCTCGCAGAACATCGAGCAGCTGATCCTCTTCCGCGCGGTCCAGGGACTCGGCGGCGGCGGCCTCATCGCGCTGGCGATGGCGACCATCGGCGACGTGATCCCGCCGCGCGAGCGCGGCCGCTACCAGGGCTACTTCGCAGCGGTCTTCGGCACCTCCTCGGTGCTCGGGCCGGTCCTCGGCGGCTGGTTCGCCGACGGCCCCGGCTGGCAGTGGATCTTCTTCATCAACGTGCCGATCGGCCTCGTGGCCTTCGTGATCACCTCAGCCGCCCTGAAGATCCCGCATGTGAGGCGCGACCACACGATCGACTACCTCGGTGCCGCCGTCGTGGTGGCCTCGGTGACCTCGCTGCTGCTCTACACGGCGTGGGCCGGGCCCGAGTACGGCTGGGGATCGCCCACCGGGCTGGCGCTGCTCGGGGCGGGTCTCCTGCTCGCCGTGGCCTTCGTGTTCGTCGAGCTCCGCGCGAGCGAGCCGATCATCCCGATGCGGCTGTTCCGCAACTCCGTCTTCTCGATCGCGAACACGTTCGGCTTCACGATCGGTGTGGCGATGTTCGGGGCGATGATCTTCATCCCGGTCTACCTGCAGGTCGTGGACGGGATGAGCCCGACCCGGTCCGGGCTGGCGATGCTGCCGATGGTGGTGGGCATCTTCACCACCTCGATCGGCGCCGGCCAGGTCATGAGCCGCACCGGCCGCTACAAGCTGTTCCCGATCCTCGGCGCCGCCGTCGTCATCGGCGCGCTGTTCCTGCTCTCCACCCTCGACACCGACACCCCCTACTGGTACGCCGGCCTCTCGATGTTCGCGATGGGCCTCGGCCTCGGCTTCACCATGCAGGTGCTCGTGGTCATCGTGCAGAACTCCGTCGACCGCAGCGACATGGGCACGGCCACCGCGTCGGTTGCCTTCTTCCGGCAGATGGGCGGCTCCTTCGGTACGGCGCTCTTCGGCGCCATCCTCTCCAGCCGGCTGGCGGTCCACCTGAGCGACGCGATGCGCGATGCCCCGGCCGGCTCGGTTCCCCCGGACGCCGTGGCGAACCCCGACGAGATGGCCAACAACGTGCAGGCGATCCAGGCCCTGCCCGACCCGCTGCGTGAGCTCGTCACGGGGGCGTTCAGCGACGCGCTCCGCGACATGTTCCTGTCCGCCGTACCCGTCGTGGTGGTGGCTCTGGTCGTGGCGTTCTTCATCAAGGAGGTGCCTCTGGGCACCCGGGAAGGGCACGGGACGCCCGCCCCGGCGGGACCCCCGCAGGGCGAGCCGGAGCCGGCTCGGGAGCCGACGCACCCCGTGTGACGGTCAGGCCGGCGTGCCCGGCGGCGGTGGCTCGGTGAGCTCGGGCGCCACGACGTCGGGCGGGGCGGCCGTCTCTCCGGAGAGGTGCACGGCGACGGCGTTCAGCGCGGCGACCAGAGGCACCGCGATCAGTGCGCCGGCCACGCCGGCGACGAGGATGCCGCAGGCGATCGCGACCAGGACCCCGAGCGGGTGCACGGAGACCATCCGGCCGAGCAGGAACGGCTGAAGCACGTTGGACTCCACCTGCTGGACGACGATGACGCCGATCAGCATGAGCAGTGCGACGAACGGGCCCTGGGCGACGAGCGCGACCAGGACCGCGACCGCGCCGGAGAGCGTGGCGCCGACAAGCGGGACGAACGAGCTGACGAAGACCAGCACGCCGATGGCGAAGGCGAGCGGGACGTTCAGGGCGAAGGCGACCAGCATGATGCCGACCGCGTCGACGAGGGCGACCAGCACGGTGGCGCGGACGAACTTGGTCAGCGTGAACCACGCGGCCCGGCCGGACGAGTCGGCGCGGGTGCGCGCAGCGCGAGGGAACAACCGCACCACCCAGGCCCAGATGCGGGCGCCGTCGGCGAGGAAGAAGTAGGTCGCGAACAGGACCAGGAACAGGCCGGCAACCACGTAGCTCAGCGCGGTGCCGACCTCGGTGACCCGCGCGATCGCCTGCTCGTTGCCGCTGACGATCGCGCGCTGGGCCTCGGTGATGAAGTCGGAGATCTGCGACTCGCTGGCCTGCAGCGGTCCCTCCTGGAGCCACACACGGATCTGGTCGAGGGCGTCGACCACCTGCTTCGACAGGTCACTGAAGCCCTGCGCGATCTGCTGGCCCACGAAGGTCAGCAGCAGGCCGACGACGGTCAGCAGGGTGAACACGGCGAGCACGGACGCGACGGCCCGGTTGAGCCCGGCCTTGTGCAGTCCGTCCACCATCGGCGCGGCCAGGGCGGCGAGCAGCAGCGCGATCACCAGCGGGATGGTGATCGCGGAGAACCGTGCGAGCACCCAGATGACGACGTAGCTCGCAGCGATGATGACCAGGAACCGCCACGACCAGGCGGCGACCAGGTCGACGCCGTAGGGCACCTGGGCGCGGGAGAAGTTGGACGGGCCGGCCTCGATGTCGGGCTCGGCCTCCTCGTGGCGGCGCTCGGCGCGGAGCTGCGCCCACTGCTGGGTGAACTGGGCGGAGAAGCGCTCGGCGAACCGGGCCTCGGAGCGCGCGCGCTGCCGCTCCCTGACCTTGCTCATCCCACCGCTCAGGCGTTCGCCGATACCCATGGCGACAGCGTAGGTGACCTCACCCCAGCAGCCGTTGCAGGAGCCGGTGCGCCGCCACCGGATGGCGCGCCGCCAGCAGGCCCGCGGGCGCGAGCACGTAGTCGGTGTCGACGACGACCCGCGGGCTCTCCGGGAGCTGCCAGCCCTGGCCGTCGTCACCGAGCCGGCGCAGCAACACCTCCGGCCCCGCGTCGCCGCTGTGCCGCAGGACGCCGCCGGACCCGACGAGCAGGTCCGCCTCACGAAGGTCCTTGCCGGTCCGCTCGACGACGCGGCCGTCGGGACCGAACACCACCTGGGCACGTCCGGCGTGGCGACGGACCGCCACGCCGATGGCGACCGACGCGAGCTCATGGTCGAGGGCCCGCTCGGCGTCGTCCTCCGGCACGTAGCCGGGGTCACGATGCCGTCGTGCAGCGGCCTTCTCCAGGTCACCGACGGACTCGGCGTCGAGAAGCGCCAGCGCCACACCGGCCCCGACGGTCGACTCGGCGCTCCAGCGCATGCCGAGGTCGCCCTCGACGGTGCGGGAGGCCGGGACGGTCGCGACCACCTCACGCGAGAGGCCCGCGTCTTCGGGGTCGACCTCGACGACGGAGTAGACGTCGGTGGTCGCGCCGCCGACGTCGACGACGACCACGTCACCCGCTCCGGGGTGCTGCTCGTCGAGGCCGCGGGACAGCAGCTCGACCGCGGTGAGCACGACGTCGGGCGTCGCCCCCTGGACCATGCTGGTGAACTCGGCGTGCCCGGACAGGTGCTTGCCGCCGATCACGTGACGCAGGAACATCGCGCGGATCGCCGCCCGCGCCGAGCCGGGTGAGAGCACACCGATCCGCGGGACGACGTTGTCTGCGAGGACGTACGGAGTGCCGCTCGCCTCGAACCGGGCGGCCACCTCGGCCTGGGCGTCGATGTTCCCCGCCACCACGACCGGGCCGGGCCAGCCGGCTCCGGCGAGCGCGTCCGCGCACTGGAGGAGCACCTCGGCGTTGCCTCCGTCGGTGCCGCCGACGAGGAGTACGACGTCGGGGCGGTCGTGCCGCAGCGCCTGGATCTCGTGCCGGTCGAGGCCGCCGCTCGCGACGTGGACGACCCGGCCCCCGGAGGAGAGCGCGACCCGGCGCCCGGCCTCGGCGGTCACGAGCTCCTCGTTGCCGACCACGGCGATCCGCAGCCCGCCTCCGGCGCTGGAGCAGGCCAGCACCTCGGCGTCACGCGCTGCGGGGTCGACCGCCGCGAGCCG
The DNA here is from genome assembly GCA_035762105.1 of Nocardioidaceae bacterium. Lineage (GTDB taxonomy): Bacteria > Actinomycetota > Actinomycetes > Propionibacteriales > Nocardioidaceae > Nocardioides_C. The sequence goes on from DASTPU010000199.1 coordinate 11,807, forward strand.
GTCGAGGCACGCCGCCCAGCCGTCGAGGACGTCCGTGTCGACCGTCGTACGGTGGCTCGCGACGGCGACCAGCTCGCCGGACGACACGTCGACGAGCGCGCCCTTGGTGAACGTGGACCCGAAGTCCACGCACGCGATCAGGTTCCGCGACACCTCAGGAGAGCGCCCGGTCGAGGTCGGCGATCAGGTCCTCGACCGTCTCGATGCCGACGCTGAGCCGGATCAGGTCCCCGGGGACCTCGAGCTCGGTGCCGGCCACGGAGGCATGGGTCATCTTGCCGGGGTGCTCGATCAGCGACTCCACCCCGCCGAGCGACTCACCCAGGGTGAACACCTCCGCCTTCGCGCAGACGTCGAGCGCCTTCTGCTCCCCGTCCTTGACCCGGAACGACACGATGCCGCCGTACCTCTTCATCTGACGCGCCGCGACCGCGTGGCCCGGGTGCTGCTCGAGGCCGGGGTAGATCACCTGCGTGACCGCGGGGTGGCTCTCGAGGAACTCCACGACGCGCTCGGCGTTGTCGCAGTGCCGGTCCATGCGCACGCCGAGGGTCTTCAGGCCGCGGAGCACGAGCCAGGAGTCGAACGGCCCGGCGACGGCGCCGATGGAGTTCTGGTTGAACGCGATCTGGTCGGCGAGGTCGTGGTCGCGCACCACCAGGGCACCGCCGACGACGTCTGAGTGGCCGCCGCAGTACTTCGTCGTCGAGTGGACCACGACGTCCGCACCGAGGGTCAGCGGCTGCTGGAGGTACGGCGACGCGAAGGTGTTGTCGACGACCAGGAGCGCGCCCGCGTCGTGGGCGACGGCTGCGAGCGCCTCGATGTCGGCGATGTTGAGCAGCGGGTTCGTCGGAGTCTCGACCCACACGATCTTGGTGCGCCCCGGCTCGATCGCGGCACGCACGGCGTCGACGTCGGCGACCTGGGCCGGCGTGTGGTCGAGGCCCCAGGGCTGCTCCACCTTGGCGAACAGCCGGTAGGTGCCGCCGTAGGCGTCGTCGGGGATGACCACGTGGTCGCCGGGCCGGCAGACGGTGCGGAGCAGGGTGTCCTCGGCGGCGAGGCCGCTGGCGAACGCGAAGCCCCGCTCCCCCTCCTCGAGGGCGGCCAGGTTGCCTTCGAGGGCCGTGCGGGTCGGGTTCGCGGTGCGGGAGTACTCGTACCCGCCGCGCATGCCGCCTACGCCGTCCTGCTTGTAGGTGCTCGTCGCGTAGATCGGCGGGATCACGGCCCCGGTCATCGGGTCCGGATCGTAGCCGGCGTGGATCGCACGCGTCTCGAACCCGGTCTTCTGGACGTCTGCTGGGGTCTGCTCGTTCACCCGCCCGACCCTACCCGCGACTTGAGCCGGGGAGCAGACTGGAGGGGCACCGACCGACCCCGAGGAGACGACCGTGTTGTTCAACCGCCACAAGACCGAGATCCCCGCCCCTGACGAGGCGCTCCCGGGTCGTCCCGACCGGTGGTTCGAGCTCGCCGAGCGGCACCTCGTGCTCGACGCGCCGCTCGTGACCGACGAGTCGAACATTCCCGAGGGCTACGAGGTCGCGGTCTTCGGGCTCGGCTGCTTCTGGGGTGCCGAGGAGATCTACTGGCAGATGCCGGGTGTGTGGTCCACGTCGGTCGGCTACGCCGGAGGCGCGACGCCCTGGCCGTCGTACGAAGAGGTCTGCAGCGGACGCACCGGCCACACCGAGGCCGTGCGGGTGGTCTTCGACCCCGCCAAGGTGTCGTACGCCGAGCTGGTCAAGGCGTTCTACGAGTTCCACGACCCCACCCAGGGCATGCGGCAGGGCAACGACATCGGCACGCAGTACCGTTCGGCGATCTACACGCTCTCGGAGGAGCAGGACCGCGTGGCTCACGAGCTGACCGCGGCGTACGAGCCGGCGCTCGCCGAGCGCGGCTACGGCCCGATCACCACCGAGATCAAGCCGGCGCCGCCGTACTACTACGCCGAGGACCACCACCAGCAGTACCTGGCAAAGCACGTGAATGGGTACCGGTGCCACAGCGCGACCGGTGTTCCCGTCCCGTGGCCTCTGGAGGGCATCGAGGGCAGACGCGGCTAGCTGCGCCGGACGGCGACTTCGGCCAACGTCTGCGGGGCTTCGTGGTGCTGAGTGGATCACTCGCCTTGGACACCCAGGACGTTCTCCGCTGGGCGAGGACCACCTCGCGCCACGAGGCCGCGCGACGTGGTGTTCCTCGAGCGGCTACCGCGGAGCGCGACGGGCAGGCTCACACGATCGCGCCTCGCGGCGACACCTCGATGCTTGCCACGCCGCGCGCGTAGAGCACGACCAACCTGTCGCCGTGGCGGCAGCGGAGGACACCGGACTCCTCGCGCAGCAGCTCGATGACCTGCTCGACCATCTCACCCTCGTCGACCTGGCCGGGATCCTCATACGTCAGGTCCGTGTGCTCGCCACCGAGAAGCCGAACACGCAGCACGATAGTTGCCATGCCCGAACGGTAGTCCGCCCAAGGCTGCCTGCCCTCGCACGCAACCCGCATTCCGGACCCGCGGAGCGCAAGTTCGAGACCCCGCACCGCTGCCAGCGCACGGCTCAACCGATCCTCGCCTGCGGGTCTTCGACGCCACCGTGCAGGTGGGGCTGCGGTTGTGGTTGCCCACGATCCGCAGTGGCCGACGCGACTGGCGGCGCGAACACATCCCGGGAAGCGCCTATTGCGAGCCTGTTCGACCTGTCGGACCCGGGCCGGCCGCACTGCAGGCCGAACGTGTCATCACCTGCTGCGGCGCCGGCGCGGCTGCCTCGAGCCTCGCGCACATCCTCGAACATGCCGAGGTGCGTGCGAGCTCTCCGCTGCCACGCCAGAATCGGTGCTTCATCTCCGGTACAACCGTGTCGGATTCGCCCGTCGCCGTTCGTGGACCAGGTGAACGCGGTCCACCGGGTCCGCAAGAGCAGAAGGAGCAGTCATGACCGAGTACCTCCTCTACTTCAACCAGCAGTGGGTGGGCGACCACCCCGAGGAGTGGTTCCGCGGGCGCGGACCGCTCGCCATGGGGGTCGTGAACGAGATGGAGGCTGCCGGTGTGTACGTCTTCGCCGGGGGGCTGGAGGAGGACGGCCCGGTCTACAGCGCCGACCCCACCAGTGGCACCGTGCTGATCACCGACGGACCCTACGTCGAGACCAAGGAGCTCCTGGGCGGGTTCGCCGTGGTGGACGTCGCCGACGACGAGGCCGCCACGATGTGGGCGGGCAAGATCTCGGAGGCATGTGGCTGGCCCCATGAGGTTCGCCGCTTCAAGCCGCAGCCTCAGGCCGAGTGACTCCATCGTCGAGACTCGGAGGAGCACAAGCTCGCGTCCGGCTGGATCGAGTGAGCGCTCAGGTCGCCCTCAGGTCGCTGCGGCCATCCGGAGATGCCGCTGTCGGCGCGCCTATGTGATCGGGGTGTTCGCCAGCGACACGACCGTCCCGAGCACCAAGGCTGCCGCAACGGCCGGCATGAACCAACCCGGGCGTGCCCGGGCGCGCCACAGCGACCAGATGGCGACCAACGCGAGCAGGACGCCGAACACGATGCTGCCAACGTGGGCGAGGTCGGACAACGGCCGCGCCTCTTCGCACACGGGCGGGCAGTAGACGATCGGGAAGCCGTTGGTCATCGCCGCCCAGCCGGCGCCGAGGATCCCGGCGCTGGCGACGCCGCTGCCGTTGCCCCGAGCGCCCGCCATGAAGGAGATCGCCCACCAGAGCTGGATGAGCGCAACGCCGACAAGCGTTGCCGCCTCGGTCAGAGTCAGCGTCCCGTGCAGGTCGAACAGGCCGACGCCGAAGTCGATGATGATGTGCAGCGCGCTGAAGAACATCGTCGCCAGGCCGACCAAGAGCCATGCCGGCAGCCGCCAGTCGCGGCCGGACCACGCGAGTTGTCCGCTTCCCACGTACCCACTATCGGCCATGCGAGGCGATCTGCCCCAGCTGTGACCCCAGGCCAGACGTGCGGACGTTGCGAGCGTTCGCACCTGCCACGCCGAGCGCTGTGGGCGTCCACGCGAACAGGACCTTCGCCCCTCGCTGGTCAGCGCTGGATCGGGAGACGCTGGAGCTGCAGTCCAGGGGCCGCCAGGCTGACGGTGCAGGGCGCTGTAGAAGGTGGGTCGACCATGGCCACGACTAAGGCACAGTCGGCGGCATCCCCCCACGTCGCGAGTGCTCGGGGGAAGCCGTTCATCGCCGAACCGCGCAGGATCAGCCCGCTTCTGCGGCCATGGAACGTCGTGGCCGACCGGGAGATGCACCAGCGCTTCGTGCCCGGCCGCTTGATGGCATGGGACCCCAGGACGGCCTTCTCGTGGGTGGCCGGTTCGTTGTACTGGCTCCTCCCTGCCGGCAAGGCGCGCAAGGGCTTGGGGGACCGGATCCAGAACATGGTCGCGATCACCGCCGCCTACACGGTGAACTCGCCATATTGCATCGCGGACGCCGTCAAGAGTGAGCCCACCGGCCTGTCGGAGGCAGAGCTCGAAGCGATTCGCACCGGCGCTGACGAAGCCGAGACGTCCAGCTTCTCGACGAGGGAGCAACTGGCGATCAAGTACACACGGCTCATCTCAGCCACCCCGTTGGAGTTCCCCGAGGACTTCGTCGCCGAGCTGACAGCGGCCTTCACCGAGCAAGAGATCGTCATCCTGGCTGCGCTCGCGGCCGAGATCAACCGCAACGCGCGGCTGTTCGAGGCGCTTGGCGCCCCGCCACTCGCCTTCGCGCCAGAGACGACCTGAGCTCAGTCCCGTCTTCGGTCCACTGAGTGGGGCGTACCGTCCAGGCCGGGCGTCAGCCCTCCGAGCCCCGCTGCCACTCAGCCACGAAGGTTCCGTTCCCCGGCCTCGACTGAACGGAGAAAGCCGTGGAGCACCCGGCTCACCTCGTTCGGGGCCTCCACCGAGCTGACGTGACCGACGCCCGGGAGCACGACCAGCTCGGAACCTGCAATCCCTGCCCTGAGGGCTTCAGCGATCGCCAACGGGGCCCGAACGTCCCTGTCCCCGTAGACCAACAGCGTCGGGACGCGGACGTTCGGAAGCACGTCGCGCAGGTCGGCCTCCGCCGAGGCCAGCGACATGGTTCTAAACCCGGAGGCGCTGAATCGGCGTACGGCCCCGGCGAAGGCGCCACGTGCATCCTCCGGGACCGAGTCGGAGAACATCGACGGGGTCAAGGCGCGTACGAACTCCTCGGGCGCCGCCTCGGACAGACGCAGACAGCTGTCGAGGCGAGCCTTCGTCTCCTCAGGTGCTAGAGACCCACGCCAGCCGGCGTAGGCCCCGAGCAACACCAGAGACAGGGGAACGTCCGGGCGCCTCCCGGCGAGGGACAACGCGACCATGCCGCCGAACGAGAGCCCGACGACATGGGCCCGCCGAAACCCGAGGACCGTCAGGAAAACAGCCAAGCAGTCGGCGTAGTGCTCGATCCGGAACCATTCCGGCGGATCGGCCGAATGCCCCGCG